>JAFTNI010000193.1 GCA_017451975.1 Clostridia bacterium | reverse complement strand
ATATATTATCCGTTACATAGATTTCGGTTACCTCAGAGCCGCTGAAGGTATTTGCTTTCAGCTTATATACTTTCTCACCGTTATATACGGTGGGAGTTGTAAGAATCTCTTGCTCTACACCAAGCTCCGAAAGCCCTATAATATTGTAACCTTTGAATTCTCCGCCAACCTTAAATTCTTCAAAAACAAAATATTTTTCGTTTTCGTCTGTTTTAGGGGGGCCATCGGGAATATCGGGTTCGGGAATGTCAGTGCCAGGTATTTCGGGTATATCGGGAATTTCAAAATCCTTTATAATTTCTTTTCCCAAAGCTACCGCAATATCACGCGCAAGGTTTGCCGTGTGGTAAACCGCGCCTGCATCGTTCAAATGGAAGTTGCTATCGTAGAAATAGCCGCTTTCATAAATATAAGCGTTAGGGTCGCTTATAAGCTCCGCTTTAAAGCTTCCTTTTATAAAGCCCTTGAATTCTTCGATTTGTTCAAGTGTCATATCGGGCGAAAGCGCATCCATATTCATGGGTGCAAACGAGAACATCACGCGCGCCCCCTTCCCCTCGGCGTACTCAACGTACTCGTTTACGCAATCGATAAATTCAGCGCTTACAATATCCTTGGAAAGCTTTATTTCAAGCGAGCTATCGAAAAGAAGCTCC
The DNA here is from genome assembly GCA_017451975.1 of Clostridia bacterium. Classification (GTDB taxonomy): domain Bacteria; phylum Bacillota; class Clostridia; order Oscillospirales; family CAG-272; genus UMGS731. Next base: position 4,470 of record JAFTNI010000193.1, on the reverse strand, counting down.
ATCTTGTTATATTCTCTCGGGTATGTAATATCGCCGTATTCATCGAATGATTTAACGTTGTATATGCCTTGCGGGTCGAGCTTTGTTTCAGTTCTATAATATTTAACCTTCTGCGCGGCAAATTTCCACGCACCGCCGAGCATGGCAGCAAAATTGTCTTTTGCAATTTTCGGAAGAAGCGAATAATCGCTGTCTGCCGCCTGCCAAGCCGCTTCTGCGTTAAAGAAAAGCGAATACGTTTGCGCATCTGTTTCGGGGGCAATAACTATAATATCGCCCTCGTTTATATATTCGCGAGAAAGGTCGAGCATAAGCTTTGTGCCAAGCGTGGCGTAAAGCCCGAAGTTTACCACGGGCATGCCGAGCATTTCTTCCATCTGCTTGGAATCTACGCCAAATGGCACGCTACTGCCACCGACAATAACTATTTTCGGCTCTTTTATGCTTTCAATTCGGTTTACCTTAATTTCGAGCGCGCCGAGGAAGGTATTTTCAAACTGCGAGGGCAGGAAAATAATTGCCGATGCCACCGCCGCAAAGGGAATGAAAACGCAAAGGAGTATGCATATAAAACTTATCCATGATTTTTTCATTTGTAGCACCCCCTCAGAACTGGAAATAGATAAACGTGCTTGCACCGCCCACGGAAAGGAGCAGGAGCCACGCGGCCGCAACCGCCCAAACGGCGTAAACCGTGCTTGTTTTGTGCATTATTTCGCCGTTTTCTTCGTTCTTTTCCGTAAGAATATCAAGCTCTGTCATAATAACTATGCTGAGCACGGCTATAATTGCCGCGGCAAGGTTAAGCCCCATGGAAGAAAGGCTTGCACCTATATCGCCCCAACCGGAGCCAAGCGCGGAAAGAAGCACGCCAACATCTGCAAGGTTGTTTGCGCGGAAGAAGACCCACGCAAAGCAAACGAACACAAAAGTAGTAAGCTTTCTGCCGCAATCGAAAATAAACTGTTTCACGCTTTTTCCTTTTGGAATATTTTTCGTTTCACCACTTCTTTCCTTTTTAGCGTCCATAACAAGACCGAGCCTTGCATAAAGCTTTTGGCGCGGTTTGTAGGTAAGCTCGCCCGCGATGCGGTAAAAGGCGTGAAGCAAGCCCCAGATAACGAAAGTCCAGTTAGCTCCGTGCCAGAGTCCGCTTACAAAGAAAACCATAAAAAGGTTGAACATATGGCGCAGGCGCGAGCAGCGGCTGCCGCCCAAGGGGAAATAGAGGTAATCGCGGAACCAGGTGGAAAGGCTTATGTGCCATCTCGCCCAGAATTCCTTTATCGAAAACGCCTTATAGGGCCTATTGAAGTTTTTCATAAGGCGAATTCCCATAACGCGGGCACAGCCTATGGCTATATCGGTATAACCCGAAAAGTCACAATAAATCTGGAAGCCGAAGAACACCGTGGCAAGCACGAGCGCGGGACCCGTTGCGCCCGCCGCATCGTTGTAAACCGCGTTTACAAACTCGGCAAGTATGTCTGCCACAACAATTTTTTTGAAGAAGCCCACTGCCATTTTCGAAAGACCTATGCGCGCGTTTTCGCTTGTAAGCTTGTTCTTTTCGCGCAGCTGAGGCAAAAGGTTGCCGGGGCGCTCTATGGGGCCTGCAACAAGCTGCGGGAAGAAAGTAACGTAAAGCGCAAACGTGGCAAAATTCTTCTCCGCCTTCTCTTCCCCGCGGTAAACGTCTATAACGTAGGAAAGAGTTTGGAAGGTATAGAATGAAATACCTACGGGCAACACGAGGTTAAGCGTAAAATCGTATGTGCCGCCGCCAAGCTCTTTTATAGCAAGCCCGAGCGTTTCGGCAAGAAAATTGTAATACTTAAAGAAGAAAAGCACGCCAAGGCACGCAAGCAACGTTACCACAATGCAAAGCTTTTTTACACCGTTTTTCTGCGTGCGCTCTATTATATGCGAGCTTATAAAAGAAACTGCCGTTGTGAAAAAGATAAGCCATATGAGCGAAATGTCCCACGCAAGGTAGAAAATACAGCTCATAAAAAGCAGGCTGTAGCGCGAAAGCTTCTTCGGCAAAAGGAAGTAAAGCAAAATCGCTATGGGGTAGAAGATAAGAAATCCGCCTGAGTTAAACGTCATTTTTCCTTCCTCCCCTCAAATATTTCGAGAAGCAGGCGCACCGCAAGCGAAGCCGAAAGAGCTATAAGCAAGCACGCAAGCGTGCCTTCCTTCATAAGAAGGAAAAGGCACGCCGCGGCAAAATATAACGTATTCAGCAGCAAGAAAAGCGTTCTGCACTTCCCCAGAAAATGCTCGGCAAGCGCCAATATTGCGGGCGCTATTGCAAGCAAAAGTGAAAGCACTATATCCACGTTTTCAAACATATTCACACACCCTTATTTACCGAGAGCTTCTTTGAGGTCTTCTATAACCACAGCCGTGCGCGCTTCTGCGCCGTCGCGCGTAAGGTGCCAAGCGGAATCTCTTATCTGCGTGCTGGGAACGAAGCAATCCATAATATCGGAGATCATTTCTATTCCCTTGAATTTGTTTTCAAAAACCTTTTCAAAGGTATTCTTAATATAGTCAGAATCTATACTGCTCTTGCCGTTCGCGTCCATAGCGGCGTATGTATGGAATACCTTTACGCCATTGGCATCGAGCTTTCCTATAAGCTCTGCTATATAATCGAGAGTTCCGTCTGTGAAGAGCTTCTCTCTTCTTTCGTATTCATTTGCGTATGTATAACCGCCGCCGTTTGAAGTTGTGTTATCGATACCGTCGCCGTGTACGCTCGTGCTTTCAGAAAATGCATCGTATTTCTTCTGTGCGTTCTTGTGTGCGCTCGCATAGCTTGCGTAGGAATCAAAAACCTTTGTATATTCGGAAATATCCATATCTCTGAAAATATCGTAGTGTGCTGCGTTTATTTCCCAAGATTTGGGGTTGCCGCCCCACATAGATCCCATAGCCGTCGAGCCAAAAGTCCATTCGCCGGGTTCGGGTGCCCAAAGCACAACGTCGTCTTTTGTGAGTATATCGGCAAAGCAATCGAAGAACATCGTTGCCGTAGCGTTAGCGTTTGTGCCGAGGTTAACTACAACGTATTCGCCGCCGAAGGCTTCTTCGATAGCTTCGCAATCCCAGCCGTAGAGCGAACCGGAGCCGCCGTAAATAGCGATAACCTTTTTGCCGTTTGCCTTAGCCCAGATAAGTCTGTCCATCTTGGGTGCGGCATAGCTTACAGTCCAGTTATTATAGAGGTTGAGCGCGGCGTTCACGCGAAGATTCTTCACGGAAGAGCCCGTAAAGGAATCGTCACTTATGTTTACGAGGTTATCGAACATAACGAAGCTTTCAAGCTTTGCGCAGTTCGCAAACGCGCCGTCGGCAACGTTGCTTATATTTTTAGTAAGCACCACGCGCTTAACTTCCGTTCCTGTGAAAGCGCCCCCCGCTATACCAACAACTCTCTTGCCGTCTATTTTTTCGGGTATAACAACGTTATCGGAAGTGCCTTTGTATTTTGTAATCGTAAGCGTGCCGTTGGCGCTTGACGTTTCAAAATCGGCACTGTCGTTCTGCTTTTCCCAAATGCAGTAGAGGGTTGCGTTTTCCATGGTTTCAATAGCCATTTTAGAGCCAAGGCTTACAGCCTTGCCGCTACCGTCTGCTTTCGTGTTGTATTCAACAAGCGTATAGCCATCTCTTGTGAAAAAGCCTTGCTCGGGAAGCGTATTAGGGCACTTGTAATATACCATGGAATATTTCTGCGTGTACGTTTCCCCGCCGCCCGCAACAGTGCCGCCGTTGGGGTTATACGTAATTTCGGCACTGTAGTTCGCCCATATGACAGTATCCTTGCTCTTTGTTACGCTGTACGTATAAGTTGCTTCAGAGGAATCTGCCGTAGCGCCGTTTGCAATGGGGCCGCCCACTCTTTCTTTTTTCGTGTTAAGCTCCGACTTCGACCAACCGTCGAAAACGTAACCTTTTTTCATAGCTATATTCAAGGTGATATTTTTCTTTGCGCCCACGCCGTCTTCTATTTTATATGTAATATTGCAACAAGCGGGGTTGAATATAAGTTTAGCATATCCGCCAAGGTCTACGGTTACGGGGTCAAATTCTCCGTAAGTCACATCCGGGGAAATAACACCAATCTGAGATGTGGTCGATGCAGTGGTCTGCGTTGTGCCGGAGGGGTTGCAGGTTATAACGGTACCCGTTGTAGAACCTATGCTTCCGCTTGTATTGCCAGATGTCCCTGCCGTATTAACGGTAGAGGCAGTGGTAGACAGAGATGACGATGATGTGCTTGCATCTCCGCAGGCAACAACACTTACGCATACCGCCGTTGCCAAAGCCAATGATAATATTTTCTTTTTCATAAAATATTCCTTTCGGTTATGTTATTTCTTTTTGGGTCTGTAAAAATACGGGCCGCAGCTACCGTTTTCGTGCGTTTTGCAATATGTCCATGCAAAGTTGGCGGCTGTT
>JAFTNI010000192.1 GCA_017451975.1 Clostridia bacterium | reverse complement strand
TTTTCTGAAGGACATAAGAGCGAAACTATTCCCGCTGTTCCCCCTACTTGCACAGAGCCGGGACTTACAGAGGGCGTAGGTTGCTCTGAGTGCGGTGAGGTTCTTTATGCGCAACAGCCTGTGCCCGCCGAGGGGCATAGCTACGGAGCATGGACAGTGAATGCAGAAAATAAAACCGTGCGCCCCTGCAAGTATGAAAATTGCAACGAAGCGTTGACAATTGTTTCTATTTACACTGAATATAAGGGCGATACACTTACAACATTAGAGCAGATTAACGTTGCGGATATAAAAGTAATGGCCACTCTTTCAGACGGAAGCACAGAAGAGCTTTCCGGCTTCACATTGGAGCAGAACAAGGTTACGCACGAGGGGAAAAACGAAATATCGCTTAACTTCCATACGGAAAAAACTACGGTTACAATCCCCGGGGTTTATGCCAACCTTGCGGGCGCAAACTCAATTGAGGATTTTAATTATACTACAGAAGACGGATATATTACGATAACGGGCTACAAGGGCACGAGAACTAACGTAATAATTCCTTCTCATTTAAATAAAGTTCCCGTTAGAGTTATAGGAGAATATGCTTTCCGATACAGCGAAATCACCTCTGTTGTAATACCCGGAAGTGTGCAAACGTTAAAAACCGCTTTCCACCAGAACCCGACGCTTGAAAAGGTGGTAATTTCGGAAGGCGTAACGAAGATAGGCAGCAGTGCATTCTCGCATTGTTCAAAGCTTGAAAGCGTGGAAATACCCGCAAGCGTTACTTGTATTGACGGGGCGTTTGCTAACTGCAAAGCGCTTAAAAGCGTGAAGTTTGCCGAGGGCAGCAAGCTTACCACTATAGACGGAGCATTTAACGGTTGCGAAAGCCTTGAAACTATAGAGCTTCCCGATGGCTTGACCAATATAGAGTGGTCTGCTTTTTGGAGTTGCAAGTCTCTTAAAAGCATTCATATTCCTGCAAGCGTAAAGGTTATGGAGAGCAGGACATTCGAATACTGCGAATCTCTTAAAACCGTAACGTTTGCCGAAGGAATAGAGCTTTCAACCATAGATGTGCGTCTTTTCTACGGCTGCAAAAGCCTCGAAAGCATAGAGCTTCCCGAGGGAGTGACAAGCATAGGAGAAGATGCGTTTGGCAGTTGCACTTCGCTTAAAAGCGTATATCTCCCCGAAAGCCTGACGAATATAGGAAAAAGTGCTTTCTATGGCTGCAAGGCTCTTGCAAGCATAGAAATCCCCGCAAACGTGACGAGCATAGGGGGTATGGCTTTCAGTGGCTGTACATTACTCAACAGCGTAAGCTTTGCCGAAGAAAACAAAATTACGTTTATCGGCGATTATGCATTTGAAAATTGCGTAAATCTTAGAAGCATAAAGCTCCCGGTGGGTATAACAAGTGTTCCTTATAGAATGTTCATGGGATGTACTGCTCTTGCAAGCGCGGAAATCCCCTCGGGTGTAACGAGTATAGGTATTAGTGCATTTAGCGATTGCAAGGCTCTTACGGAAATAAAGCTTCCCGAAGGAGTAACGAGTATAGGGGGCAGTGCTTTCTCCGGTTGCGCATCGCTTGCAAAAATAAATATTCCCGAAGGTGTAACGAGTATAGACAGTAGTGCATTTTCCGGTTGCGCTGCTCTTACGGAAATAAAGCTTCCCGAAGGAGTAACGAGTATAGGGAGCAGTGCTTTCTCTGGCTGTGCGTCGCTTACAAGCATTGAAATTCCCAAGGGCGTAACTACTATAGAGGGTTATACTTTCAAGGATTGTACATCGCTTTCTAGCGTAACGTTTGCCGAAGGCAGCAAGCTTTCCAAAATAAATGATTACGACGCTTTCCGCGGCTGCACGTCACTTACGGAAATAATTATTCCCAAAGGGGTAAAAAGCATCGGCGGAAGGGCGTTTTACGGTTGTAAAAATCTTACAAGGGTGATATTTGAAGAAGAAACCGAGCTTAAAAGCATAGGAAATTATGCATTTTACGGCTGTGAAAACCTTGAAAGCATTGTAATTCCCGAGGGAATTACAAGTATAGAATATTATACATTTTGTGATTGCACAAGCCTGAAAAGCGTATATATCCCCGTAAGCGTGACAAGTTTTGGTAGCTATGCATTTTATGATTGCGAAAGCCTGAAAACTATCGATTTCGGCGGCACGGAAGAACAGTGGAATAGCATCACTAAGTCTGCTCATTCCATTCCCGAAGGTGTAACAGTAACCTTTGCCAGCTAAACAAACACATAAAAACGGCTCACTTTGAAGTGAGCCGTTTTTTACACGGTAATTTTATTGACAAAATACGCGGAATATGATATTATGGTAAATACGAAATAAACTAATACCCTTAACGGAAAGGCATTTTAACAATGGTTTGCAACAATATTTTGGAAGCGATGGGCAATACGCCCATAATAAAGCTTCAGCATATGACAGACGGCGAAAGCGCCGATATACTTGTAAAATTCGAAGGGCTTAACGTGGGCGGCTCTATAAAAACGCGCACGGCCTTTAATATGATAAAAGAAGCGGAAAAGCAGGGGCTTATAAATAAAGACACGGTTATTGTAGAGCCTACAAGCGGCAACCAGGGCATAGGGCTTGCGCTCGTTGGCGCTGTGCGCGGCTATAAGGTGAAAATTATCATGCCCGACTCTGTAAGCGAAGAGCGCAGAAAGCTCGTGAACCACTATGGAGCCGAGGTTATTCTCGTTCACGACGACGGAAATATAGGGCTTTGCATAGAGGAGTGCCTCAACCTTGCTTTGCGTATGAAAGCGGAAGACCCTAATGTTTTTGTTCCTCAGCAGTTTGAAAACCCAGCCAACCCCGCAGTACAGCGCGAGGGCACGGGCAGAGAAATACTCGAGCAGGTGGGCGCGCCCATACACGGCTTTTGCTCCGGCATAGGCACGGGCGGCACCATAACGGGCATAGGCGAAACGCTAAAGGCGGCTAACCCTGATATGACGATATGGGCGGTAGAGCCGGAAAACGCGGCTATACTTTCCGGCGGCTCTATAGGCACACACGTTCAGATGGGCATTGGCGATGGAATTATACCTAAAATACTAAATACGGAAATTTATGATGACGTTTGCATTATAAAGGACGAGGAAGCCATACAGGCTTCGAAGGACCTTGCTTCCAAGGAAGGCATTATGTGCGGCATAAGCAGCGGCACGAACGTTGCGGCGGCGCTCCGCCTTGCCAAAAAGCTCGGCCGCGGCAAAACGGTTGTAACCGTACTGCCCGACACAGCCGAAAGATATTTTTCCACGCCTTTGTTTGAATAAAAATTACTGAAAATTGAATTTAGATGTTGAAATATATTGTGAAATATAGTATAATAATTATAAACTCATAAACTTTTTGACATTAACGTTTTAAAAACATTATTTTAATATATACTGTTTAAAATATTCATACGAACATCGGTAAACGTGAAAAAGACAGAGGTGTAATGTAATATGCAATGGCTTATTGATTTTATAACTAATCCTATTTTGCTTGCGGGTATTTCCGCCTGGCTTCTTGCTCAGATTGCGAAATTCATTATTTATGCTATAGTTAACAAAACCTTCGATATACACCGCCTTCACGGCGACGGCGGTATGCCAAGCGGCCACTCCGCTACCGTCGGCGCGCTTGCCATGATGTGCGGCTTGCGCTGCGGCTTTGGCAGCCCCGAGTTTGCGATAACTTTTATTCTTGCCACGGTGGTTTGCCACGACGCTATGAACGTGCGCCTTGAATCGGGCAAGCACGCGGAAATACTCAACGACCTTGTGGAGTGGTTCAATGACACTATGAAGGTCGGCTTTACGGAAGAAAAGCTCAAGGAGTTTCTTGGCCACACGAAGCTTCAGGTTTACGTTGGTGTGCTTCTCGGTGCGCTGAACGCGCTTCTTTTCCATTTTGTAATATTCCCTATGTAAAAACACGCTCCGGGGCTTTTTGCCTCGGGGCTTTTTTGTGCTAATTCTTAAATATTTCTTAATTTTTCAAAAAAAGGTTTATTTTTGGGAAGATATATGGTAAAATATAAATAAAGATGTAAAATTGAGGTTATAAAAACTTCGGAGAGGTGATTTTTATGAGAATATTGATTACAACCGACTTGTATACAACGGAAACGAACGGCGTTGTTACGTCTGTTCGCAATCTTTCAAACGAGCTTATCAAAAAGGGGCATGACGTGCGCATTCTCACGTTTTCCGAAAATACGCACAGCCGCAAGGAAGGCAACGTTTACTATATAAAGTCTATGCCGCTTGAGGTTTACCCCAACGTGCGTATGCCTTTTAAAACGACGAATCGCCACAGACTTATGAAAGAGATTATAGAGTGGGACCCCGAAATTATCCACAGCCAATGTGAATTTTTCAGCTGGCCCTTCGCGCAGAGAATAGCGAAAATAACGGGCGCGCCCATAGTGCATACATACCACACTCTTTACGAGCAGTACGTTACGTATATTATCCCCAGCAAGCATTTGGGCCATTTCGTTGTGCGCACGGTTTCGAAAAATATGATGAAAAAGGTAAATACCGTTATCGCCCCCACACATAAGGTGCAGGACGCTTTGCATACCTACGGCGTGGAGCAGGATATCCGCGTTGTGCCCAGCGGCATCAACCTTGAACAGCACAAGCAGAGAATTACCGAAGAGGAAAGAGCCGAAAAGCGCCACGCGCTCGGCATAGCCGACGATGAAATTGTGCTTATCAACCTGGGCAGGCTTGGCACAGAGAAAAACCTCGATGAGCTTCTCGTGTTCTTTGCAAAGGCGAGAAAAACGCGCGAAAAGCTCCGTTTCCTCATTGTAGGCGACGGCCCCGCAAGAGAGGACCTTCAGAAGCACGCAAAAGAGCTTGGCGTGGAAAACGACGTTATTTTCACGGGCATGGTTAAGCCCACGGAAGTGCAGGATTATTACCAGCTCGGCGATATTTTCGTAAGCGCCTCCACAAGCGAAACGCAAGGTCTTACTTATATTGAAGCGGAAGCAAACGGCTTGCCCTTGCTTTGCAGGCAGGACGATTGCCTGAAGGACGTTATCGAGCAAGGCGAAAACGGCTATGAATACACGAACGAGGAAGAATTCCTTAACTGTATAGACCGCATCGCGGGCGACCCTGAGTGGAGAGCCGAGGCGAGCAAGCGAAGCGAGGAGATAGCTGCAACCTTCGATAAGGAAACCTTTGCAGATTCGATAGAGAAGGTTTACAAAAACATTCTGGAGCATAATGAAATAGAAGATTTCGAGCTTATCGGCGCAAGCAATAACTGATTTTTGCTTATATGCAAAAGACGATAAAAAAACTTTAAAAAAATTTAAAAATACTATTGACAAAACAATAAAAAAGTGTTATAGTATAAACCGTCGCAGGGCAATAGCCTAGCGGCGTACGGGAGCATAGCTCAGCTGGGAGAGCATCTGCCTTACAAGCAGAGGGTCATAGGTTCGAGCCCTATTGTTCCCACCAAGAATCCGATGCGAAAGCATCGGATTTTTTTTGGTTCAAGCCGAAAAGGTGCTTGATAAGAGTGAGAAAAACACCAAGAGGTTTATATCTAAGGAGTATTTATGAAAAACGCCATACTTTCTGCTGTTGCAGAGATTGAAAAACAGTGCGAGCATAGGCGCTTGTGCGACAAAATTGTTCCCGGCTCGGCAGAATATTACGCGCCTTTTGAAAAGCTTTATGAAACCGATCGCGAAAATTTTTGCGCGGCACTTTGGGAAATACGCAAAGACGGGGAAACGAAATCTGATGTTTTGCTTCACGCTTTGCGCCTCTCGGAACATTTTGGCATAAATCCTGAAACTTTGGCGGCGGAGCTGCGCCGGGTTTATTCGCAGGCAATTGAGTTGACGCGAAGCGAGGATTTATGGGAAAGAAGAGATGGCTTTTTGCTCGTACTTGCGGCAGATGAACTGCTGAAAAGCTTTGCAGGCGGCGAAGAACGCAGTTATTTTGAAAATTTTATTTCGCTTTCGGAAGTGGTGGATATACAAACCGCGGGCTTATACGCTCTCTGCGCCGACCTGCACCTTGTGAAGCCCACGCCGAAATATATAAAAGACGCTCTGCGTGCATCGGGGGTGATCGACGGGTTATATGGAACAGTACTTTGGCAATATTACCTTGAACATACGTCCGTTTCAAAAATAACGAGGGATATTTCCGTGCTTGAAACCGTCGGTTTTTCAAAAATCCCTGCGTTGCTTAAAGAGCTCCTTGAAAAATTCAACTGTTCGGGAATTTCCGCAAAGAAGGAAAAGGCGCGCTTTTTTGAAAGGCTTTGCATAAAAAACAAAGCAGAAATTGCGAAAATTATGGCGGAAGAAGAAAATACCGTTGATAAATACATAGCTTCCCACAATAATTGTTGAAAATTCAATTTATTTTTCAAAACCTATTGAAAAAGTAATGTTTATGTGGTATAATTATGACATAATAAGACAACACTCCGGTTATTACTATAGAAAGGATTTTGAAATATGGGATTTTTAAAAGGTAAAACAGCTATAATAACAGGCGGCGGTTACGCCGTGCTTTCCGACGGCAGATGCGGCTCTATCGGCTATGGCATCGCAACGGCATATGCAAAAGAGGGTGCAAACCTCGTTATCACAGGCAGAAACGTGGCAAAGCTTGAAAAAGCAAAGGAAACACTCGAAAGCCTCTACGGCGTTAAGGTGCTTGCGCTTGCGGCAGATATTTCTGCAGGCGGCGACAATGAAGCAACGGCAAAAAGTGTTGCCG
>JAFTNI010000191.1 GCA_017451975.1 Clostridia bacterium | reverse complement strand
GCCGTTTACTTCAACGGTGCTACGAAGCTCCTTCAGATGCTTCATTACTACGGCGGCGACAACGTTATCGTAACATACGTTCACCACTGATGGGGTAGAGTGCGTTGAAAACGAAGTTAAAACAATTGCTTAAAAAATACGATCATATATGGTTGCTTCTGTATATACCTATATACGTGGGATTTTTCAATATTCTTGAGGTCTATATTCACCCCGAGTTTGATTATTGGGTTTCCTACACACCCATAGATGATATGATACCCTTCAACGAGCTTTTCGTTATACCGTATGTTATTTGGTTTCCATATATATTTCTTATGGGCGGATACCTTTTCTTTATGGATAAAGGCGCTTTTATAAGATATCTGTGGGGGTTTATTATCGGTTTTTCAACTGCGCTTATCTTCTTTGTAATATTGCCGAACGGGCAGGACCTCCGCCCTGTAAGCTTTCCCAGGGATAACTTCCTTACGGATATGGTGGCAGACCTTTATGCAAACGATACCAATACGAACGTTTTGCCAAGTATGCACGTCATAGGTGCGTGGGTCATATTCTTCGCTTATATAGATTGCCCGCGCCTTCGCAAATGGTGGCATATTTCCATTGCTTTCGTAATAGCGGTTCTCGTATCGCTTTCTACGGTGTTTATAAAGCAGCATTCCTTTCTCGACGTTGTGTGGGGCATTATCTGGTGTGTGCCGATATACCTCATCACCCAGGTATGGATGAAGCGCAGTATGCAGAGGAAAGAGGAGCGCCGCGCCGCAATGGAAGCAGAAAAGCTTGAAGAGGAAAAGCTGAGGGCATGAAAAAGAAATTCACAATTTCAAAAATAAACGTTATCAGGGCAATTCTTTTTGCCCTGATAATTGCCGTTATGGCGGTTATATTTGCGCTTTCCGCGCAGAATTCGGCAGAGTCAAGCGGCACAAGCGGCGGTGTTACCGAGCTTCTGCTTTCGCTTTTCGGCATAGGCAAGGGAAATATGAGCGAAGCGGAGTTTACAAAGCTTGAAGGCTTTATAAGAAGCGCGGCGCATTTTTCTGGCTTTGCCGTGCTTGCATTTTTCGTGTGCCTCTTGCTTTCGACGTATAAGTTCACGGGCGCACGCAAGCTTGCTTTTTCCGTGATATTTACCTCGTTTTATGCAATTACAGACGAGGTTCACCAGTTTTTCGTACCCGGAAGGGCGTGCGAGCTTTCCGATTGGCTTGTGGATACGGCGGGTGCGCTTACGGGCGCAGCGGCGGTGCTTTTGATAATTTTTATAAAAAAGAAAATAAAAGAGAAAAAAAGCAAGGCATAATAAGATGCACTCTAAAGGACAGTTTTAGAAAAATACGAACTTGAACATTACAAAATTAAAAATAACATTAGCCCTCGTTCCAATCGGAGCGAGGGTGTTTTTTGCTAAAGTAACAGTGTAACCCATCAAAGTAACACTCAAAAGGGTGGATTTTTAGCCGAAAATATGATAAAATATGTTCAGAAAGAACGGAGGTGTTTCTATGGAATTTTCCGAAAAATTAAAACAACTGCGTAGCGAAAAAGGTATATCACAAGCAAAGCTCGCAGCAGATATACATATCTCGAGATCTGCCGTTGCAAAATGGGAGAACGGCTTGGGTTTGCCGAATGATGAGTCAATCAAACTGTTAGCCGACTATTTCGGCATCACAATCGACGAGCTGATCACTAATAAGAGCAACGAGGAAATCCTTGTGTCGAAGAACAAAACCATTGACCAACAGAAAAAGGTCATCAT
>JAFTNI010000190.1 GCA_017451975.1 Clostridia bacterium | reverse complement strand
AGATTTTTTCGCGTATTATCTTGTTGCGCATAACGCCGCCCGCAAAAATTATGGGTAGCGATGGCGCGCCTGCGCGCGCATTTTCCGCAAGGGCTATTACGTTTTTTGCAACGAAATCGAGCGTGAAATATGCTATTTTTCCCGCATCCTCGCCCTGCGCCACCATGGCGGCAATGCGGTTTTCCGCGCCCGACATATTTACCTTTCCCTCGCGCAGCACAACCTTCAAGGGCTTTATGCCCTTCGCGCTTCCCGCTTCCGCAGCAAGCTTTTCAAGCTCGCCGCCGCAGGGGAACCTGAGCCCGAGCATAACCCCGGCGCGGTCTACAAGCTGACCTGCGGAAATATCTGCCGTTTCACCCACTATCTCTGCGGAAAAGCCGATGCTGCCCTCGCGCCTTGCCAGCACAAGCTCTGTTGTGCCGCCCGAAAGGTGCATGGCAAAAAACTCTTCGCCAAGCGCCTTTTCATCCCCGCAGGTCTTTGCCGCCGCCATAATATGCCCCGCCTGGTGGGAAAAGGCGAAAAGCGGCACGGAAAGCGAAGCGGCAATGCCCGCCGCCGCGCTCTTGCCCGCAAGGAAGCAGGGCATATAAGAGCCCGCCACGTCGCGCGGGTACGCGCTGTATGCCACAGCGTCTATTTTAGCGTCAACCCCGAATTTTTCGCGGTAAGCGGCAAAAAGCTCGCCGAAAAGCTCGGGCAAATTCACCGTATGCAAAAAAAGTGCGTCGCTCTGCCTGAGCCCGCACTCTCCTTTTTTTACCTCGAGTATACGGCGCACGTGCACGAAACCGCCCTCGCCCGCAAGCGCAAGCGAGGTAGTGTAATTGCTTGTGTCGATACCGAGAACCGTCATTCTCTTACGCAGCCTTTCGCGATAGCGTTGAGCACACCGTTGATAAACGAAGGCGCATCGTCTTTATCGAACTTCTTATCGACCTCGAGCGCTTCGTTTATAGCGATGGAAACGGGAATATCCGTAAACATAAGCTCGTAGGCGCAAATGCGCATTACCGCGAGCGAAACGCGGGAAACGCGGGAAAGCGACCAAGAGCGCAAATTTTCGTTTATTTTCGCATCTATTTCTTCAATATGCTCGCAAGCGCCGAGAAAGAGCGATTTTGCAAAATCATTCGAAGCGATTTCTTCTTCCTCGCAAGCGGTTGCGAAAAATTCTTCTTTATCGATATCCTTCTGGAAATCGTATCCGTACAAAACCTGCACGGCACATTCGCGTGCCGCACGACGTGTTATCTTTGCCATAGCAGCTCCTTTTTAAAGCCAAAAATTTTATTACAAATTCATTATACATCACCAAAACGGAATTGTCAACTTTTTCGCGATTTTTTGAAAAAAAGCCGTAAAATTGTATAGAAAATTTTATCAAAAATTAAAATTTGATAAAAGCTATTGAATTATTTATATAATTATGTTACAATATAAAAAACATACAAAATTCAAATAAAGGAGCTGTCTATGAAAAAAATTTCACTTGCAATATTTATGTTCTTTGCTTTTCTTCTTATAGCATTTGGATATGCACAAATTTCCGATGAACTGAAAATAGACGGTTCTGCTTCATTAACTGCCGACACGTACGAACTGCAAATAATCCGTGTAGTGCCGAGTGAAAACAATTCAGCCGATGTTATGGTAGATTCGGTGGCGTTTCACGGAACCGTGCTTAACAGTACAATAACACTCGGGCAAACAGGCAATTCCACTCTTTCGTTTCAAATAACCGTAAAAAACAATACCTCAAATAAAACCTTTGCCTATAGCAAGGTTATGATCAACTCCTCGCTTGAAAACGGCTATACAAACGATAATATAATCTTCAAGCTTTACGAGGATTACCCCACCGCAGAAATGCAATCGCTGAAATATACGGTTGCGCCGCTTGAAGAAAAAACCTTCACGCTCGTTTTCTCCTATAAGGATGGAAGAGTGCCTTCGGTAAAAGATCTTACCTCGGTTCTGACAATCGAGTTTATAGAAAGGCTCGAAATTCTCCCCGGCGAAACAACCACGGAGCCCGTTACGCCACCCGAAGAATCTACCTCTCCCGGCTCTTCTACAGCTCCCGGCTCCTCTACAGCTCCCAGCTCATCTACATAGGCAACAACTACCCCGGGAGGGCAAAACCCCAGCGATGAAAACGGCACAAACTTTAACCGAGTTATAACAAATTTGCTGGCAACAAATATTGAAGGCGCTTTGAATGACAGTAACTCATATATTCCAATTGCGCTTGATCAGACAACCAACGGTGTTGTTTACTGTGAAAAAACAAATTTTAACAAGATAAACTTAAAAACCTTGTTTGAATCAATACAGGCAGACGGTGCCGGACAGATTAAATTCCTTGTAACGGAATTCGACGATAAAAATATCGAAGTATATCTTGACTATGCGGAAGATGCCGTATCAGCCAATGAAAACCAATATATCACAGTATATAAACAGTTCCTCACTCTCCAAGACGATGGCAAATGGGGAAAAAACGGCGCCTATGAGGGATATGCTACACTGAAAAGCATAACAGGATATATGCAGAATAACAATAAAGCCGTATATTCAATTTATCCAAATGAATGGCAACCCGGCGCAGTGCCAATATTAACCGAATAGCAAAAAATCCTCCGAAAAATTCGGAGGATTTTAAGCTTTAGTCTTCTTTGGGTTCGTCTTTCATGTGTTCCATTGTTTTATCTACACATTCTTCGATGCTTGCTTCGGTATAGCCGCAAAGGTTTGTCTGGAATTTGCCGTTTGTGGGTGCTGTCCATTCTTCGCCTACGCCTGCCATGCCGTTTCTCATACCGATAATAGAGCCAACGGTTGCGCCGTTGCAGTCTGTATCAAAGCCAGTCTGAACGGAAAGGCAGATAGATTTGCCGTAATCACCCTCGCCGCAAAGCAAGGAAGCAATAACAACGAGCGCATTGGAAATCGTGTGGCACCAATCAAATCCGTCCTCGTTATTGTAGATGCTGTGAATGTATGCAAACATTTCTTCCGTGCTTGCACCCTCGTCGTATTTCGCCATAAGCTTCATAACAGCTTCGTAGAGGCGCGACGTTGCGGGAATTTCTGCAAGACCGCCGTAGATGATATCTTTGATATTATCTGTAGTAGCAGCGATAGCGAGCATAGCTGCCACGAACATTTCGCCGTAGATACCGTTCTTCGTGTGGGAAATGGAAGCATCTCTCCATGCCATTTCTGCGGCAAGCTCGGGGTTGCC
Organism: Clostridia bacterium; assembly: GCA_017451975.1. Taxonomy (GTDB): domain Bacteria; phylum Bacillota; class Clostridia; order Oscillospirales; family CAG-272; genus UMGS731. Next base: position 12,314 of record JAFTNI010000190.1, on the reverse strand, counting down.
GGGGTTGATATTGCCGAAGTAGTCGCCGCGTATCTGCGCGCCGATCCATTCACGGTAGGGGTTTTTGTACATAGCGGATGCAGGGGGCTCGAAACCGTTTACAAAGTTTGTAAACGCCGCCTGCTCTGCTGTCCAGTAAGCCGTTTTGGGCTGGAGTGCTACCCATCTTTCCGCCATATCGTCGGGGGCAAAGTTTCTGCCGTATTTTTCAATTGTTACCTGTGCCATAAGCGTATAGTTCGTATCGTCGTCTGCGGGCATACAGGTTGCAACGTCGGGGTACATATTAAGTCTTCTTCTGAAGGGGAATTTATATCTGTCGTTCATCTCGTCCTTGACGTCTGCCGCGAGAATGTAACGGCTCATGGGGTAGTTGCCCGTTTCCTTAAGGAATTCGGTAATTTCCGCGTATTTCGCGCCCTCGATGGGTTTGCCGAGCCAGCAGCCGCAAACTCTGCCATACCAAGCGCCGCGAATTTTATCCTTGAGCGCATCGCCTTCTACAGCCTTGCCTTCATATGCGTAGGGCTTGCGAAGCGCGCGTATTCCCGCAAGGTCGGAGGGTTCTTTGTAAGCATAGTCTGCTCTAATGGGCAATTTATAAATGATGTTCTGAAGAAGGTTTGCCATTTCTTCTCTTTCCGTGCAAAGGGGCATTCTGCGAACAGCGAAGAAAACCTTCTGGTAAGGCTCTACATCCAGACCTTCGTCGTAGCACTGTCTGTATTCGCCGAAAAGCTGCTCTGCATAAGAGTTACCCTGCTTTTTGAGCTTTTCCATGCTGGGGTTCATTGCGGTACCGTATTCATAGTGTTTGTCGTCTGCCATATTATTCTCCTTTTTATGCCATAGGGCATCTTTACTAAATAATCTAGTTACAGTATACCGAAAATACGCCGTTTTGTCAATAAACGGCGTTGTTTTTTCTGTTTTAATTCAGTTTTTTATTAAAATTCTTGCTCGCCGCTTTTACGGAAATAAACACTATAGCCCACACAAGAAGGTAAAACACCGCGAAAACCGCCGTGAACACGGCAAAGCCCGCGTTGCTTCTCGGTATCCAATCGTTCACAAGGTAGCAAACGGCATATGCAACGTAAAGCACGCCGAAGTGGCACCCGAGCGATCTCGCAATGCCCCAATGCTCAATGCTGTTGAACACGCTCGCGCCCGCGTGCACAAAAGCAAGCAGGTATGTGGATACGATACCTATGCACACTTCATCGCCGCCGAGCGAAAAGCCCTCGAGCGTTTGCCCCAGAATAAAATATACTATTCCCACAACAATAGGGCCGAAGCCCCCGAAAATAAGCCCCCTGTGCAAAAAAATTTTTAAATATTTGTTCATTTTCTTATACCCAGCCTTTCTTTAACGGTTTTCATCTGCCTGCGTGAAACATAATCGCGGTACCCGTTTTTCAGCACTACCATAAGCGAGCCGCCAAAGGTAGCTTCAAAGCGCTCTATCTGCCCCACGTTCACAATGCAGGATTGATTTATTTTCACAAAGCGCGCGTCAAGCATTTCTTCTATCTGGTAAAGCCGCTTCTGCACGCAAAGCTTGCCCTGCGCAGTGGCGGCAAAGACCTTGCCCTCCTCCACGGTAAATGCAAAAACCTCGGAAAGCGCAAGCTTTACTATGCTTTTACCGCTATAGCCTATAAGCTCGGGCGTGTTGCTTTTCACAAAATCGGCAAGCTCCTCTGTAAATTTGCTTTTGCCGCGGGCATATACCACAACCTCTTCCTCGCAATTTTCATCTATAATAAGCGTAAATTTCACGAAAATCACCCCTTACACTTTTATTTTACACCGCGATGAGGAAAATTTCAACGTTTCCGCGCTTTTCGGTCAAAAAGGGAGGCTAAGCGGAAAAATGCAGCAGTGCGTAAAACACTGCTGCGTTGATTTTTACTTATCTTCTTCAATAATTGTATAGCCCTTCATTTTGAAAAGGTTCTTCATAGCCTTGCGGTAATCGCCGAAAACGGTTACCCTGTGCCATTGCGGCATCCAGTTTTCGAGTATATTTTCTGCTTCGCAGGTTGCCGCAAGCTTGCTTCTGCAGCCGTTTTCGCCGCTTGCGTTGCCGCAGGAAACGGAAGAGTGTATGCTTGCCCAGCCGTCTGTGTTGCTTATCTGCACTGTTGTAAGCTTTTCGCCGCACGGGAAAATAACCTGTACCGAGGCGCCCTTTTTATCCTCGGCGTGGCTGCGCAAATAATATTGGCAGGTGCGCGGGTCATCCTTACCGTAAACCTTGCGGCAAGCAACGCAGTGGGAATAAATTATCTGCCCCGATGATGTATCTATAACGGGATCGGAAACGTAGCCCGGTCTGCCCGTGAGGTAGAGCGTGAGCATTGCGGAAAGCGTGGAGTTTATGTCTGCCTCGCATATACCGATTTCACCGTCGTTTGCCATCTGGTAGTAGGCAAGGCAGGGGTACATATGGCAGCTTTCGCCGTAAATATCGTTGTAGGAAAGCTCAAGGCAATCTATGGTCACGGCGTCTGCGCCGCATTCCGCCATCATCTTTTTCATAGCGTAATAAAGCTTCGCGCCCTGCATAATGTCTGCCTTCGTGGGCTCGCGCACCTCTGCCGCCTCGCGCTCCCATTTTTCGGCAAGGGGCGCGGCTTCTTCATCGGAAATACCGCCGAAAACCTCCATAAGGTCTTTCGCGGTCTTGTTTATGAAGGTGCAGCCCCAGGTTTTATGCGCCGCCGCCTGAATTTCCTCCTGCGCGCGGTTTTTGATAACAAGCACACGCGCTTCCTTCATCTTTTTGATAACGGCGAAAAGCGCCGCCGCTTCTGCAATATCGTTATAATCAAAGGAAGAAACCATGGGCACGGGAAAGCCGCCGCTTCTTACAAGCGGGCTTGTTTTTTCCAGCATACTTCCGCTTCCGCAGTAGGGTACGTCGCAAACAACCGTAGGCAACCCCTCTTTGGATTGATTTATGTAAAATTCGTCTATTTTAAGCCAGTTTGTCATAAGCAGCACAAGCACACCGTCGTAGCGCGCAAGGTCGCTTGAATAATCTGCCTTCGCCATTTCCACGTTCGTATATTTGAAAATATCAAATTCTATATCGGGGTTGCGCGCATATACGGGCTCCATAACGCGGGCAAGCTCCTTATCGTAATCGTAATTGATGCAGGGCCAGCCTGGCACACCGGGGGCTTTCATCTGCACGGCAACTTTAACTTTTGTTTTCATAATATCCTCCAAAGCAAAAAGTTTTGTTTATATATATTATACCCAATCCGCACCCGCTTTTCCATTGACAAAAACGGCTAAATATTGTACAATTACGGTATGAACACACAAGATTTATTTGAAAATATAAAAATAAACTCCTGCGGCATTTCCGATTGCGATGCCGCATGGCATTGGGACACTGGCCCGTGCGGCTTTCAGGATTTCGACCTTTGGTTCGTTCTGCGCGGAAAGGGGCGCATTATAACAGAGCGTGAAACGGCAGAGGTTGAAAGGGGCTCTTGCCTGCTGCTTTTCCCAAATACGCACTATATCGGTGAGCACGGCGAGGAGCACTTGCTTACAATGAACGTGCATTTTCAGCTTTCGCCAAAAGGCGCGGAAGCGCTTGGCGCCCACCCGTTTTTATATAAACGCATAGCCGATATCGGCTATATGCGCGAAACGCTTTTGCGCGTAATACGCTTGTACAATTCCGCCAAAACGGAAAGCGCGCGCGTTTTCTTCCTTGCCGCGCTTTCGGAATATTTCGAGGCGAGCAAGCCAGAGGAAAAGAGCGAAACAGGCGGAGAAAAAAGCGCAATTATAGAAAAAATCTGCGACCGGATAAACCTTTCGCCAGAGGAAGCACATTCGCTTGCCGCCTTCGCCGCAGAATACGGCTATTCGGCAGATTACCTTGGCAGAGTTTTTTCCCGTGCGGCGGGCATATCCTTTTCTGAATACCTTGCAAATGCACGCGTGAACAAGGCAAAATTCCTGCTTTCCTCCACTTCTCTTTCCATAGAGGGCGTGGCAGAGGCGCTTGGCTACTACGACACCTGCTATTTCGCGCGCCAATTCAAGCGCATAACGGGCACCTCGCCAGGGAAATATCGCAAGGGGTAAAGCGCGCTTTTTCAAAATTATTTACATTTTACATATTGAAAAAACCCTATAGACGTGATATAATATACTTATAAAATACAGTATTCTCAGAATACGGAAAGAAGGTATACCCCTATGAACAAATTTGTACTTAACGAAACATCTTACCACGGCGCGGGCGCGATTGCCGCTGTTCCCACGGAAATCGCTGCAAGAGGCTTCAAAAAAGCTTTTGTTGCTTCCGACCCCGACCTTGTAAAATTCGGTATCACATCAAAGGTTACAGACCTTCTCGATGCTGCCTCTATCCCCTACACGCTTTACACAAATATCAAAGCTAACCCCACTATCGAAAACGTTCAGAGCGGCGTTGAAGCATTCAAGGCTTGCGACGCAGACTGCATCGTTGCAGTAGGCGGCGGCTCTGCTATGGATACGGCAAAGGCTATCGGCATCATCATCACAAACCCCGAGTTCGCAGACGTTCGCTCGCTCGAGGGTGTTGCACCCACAAAGAACCCCTGCGTGCCGATCATCGCCGTTCCCACAACGGCAGGTACAGCCGCTGAGGTTACTATAAACTACGTTATCACAGACGTTGAAAAGAAACGTAAATTCGTTTGCGTAGACGTTCACGATATTCCCGTTGTTGCCGTAGTAGACCCCGATATGATGGCTTCTATGCCCGCAGCGCTCACAGCCGCTACAGGTATGGACGCGCTCACGCACGCTATCGAAGGTTACATTACAAAAGGCGCATGGGCGCTTTCCGATATGTTCCATATCAAAGCTATTGAAATCATTGCAAAGAGCCTTCGCGGCGCTGTTGCAAACACCGCAGATGGCAGAGAGGGCATGGCGCTCGGTCAGTACGTTGCAGGCATGGGCTTTTCCAACGTTGGCCTTGGCGTAGACCACTCTATGGCACACACACTTTCCGCTTACTACGATACACCCCACGGCAAGGCTTGCGCTATTCTCCTTCCCACGGTTATGGCATATAACGCAGATTGCACGGGCACGAAATATAAAGATATCGCTATCGCTATGGGTGTTCCCGGCGTTGAAGCTATGACACAGGAAGAATACCGCGCAGCCGCTGTTGAAGCAGTTCGCAAGCTCGCAGAGGACGTTGGCATTCCCACGACGCTCAAGGGCATACTCAAAGAAGAAGATATCGACGCTCTTGCGCTCGACGCATACAACGATGCTTGCCGCCCCGGCAACCCGAAGGACGTTACGCTCGAAGATATCAAAGCGCTCTACAGAAGCCTTCTTTAATCCGAATAATAAAAATCCCACTTTCAAAAGTGGGATTTTTTTGTTTTTCAGTTTCTCAGGCTCATATTCAAAAGCTTTTCGGCTTCGTCTGTGCTCATACCGAGAACGCAGGCAAGCTCGCCTATAAGCGCTCGGCGCGCCGTTTTATCAAATTCCGCATCAGTATCGGAAAGTCGCTTCTGCGTTTTTATCGCGTTTTTTCTGCGCTCATATACCGTTTTTATAATTCTCGCTATGGAAAGCGGCGTGCCCTCGCGCAAGGCGTTTCTGTATTCCTCGCGGCGGTGCTTTTCGTTCGTAACGGTTATTGGCTCAAGCTCGGGAACAGAGGCTATAAGCGCACGCGCCTCTTCCTCTGTAATAAGCGGGCGGAGTATAACTTTACCGCCCTCCGCGGGGGCGTATATTATAGTTCCGCCCGAAAAATCGCTCGGTTCAAGCATATAATACATTCTCTCATCGCTTTTATCGAAAGGTGACTTGCATATATCACCCACCTTGCAAACGCCAGCAGTTCCGTAATATACCATTTCGCCTTTTTCAAACATATTATGTATACCTTCCTTAAATTATTCTCTACATAATATATTTTACCATAAAAAATTTTTTCTCGTAATAGGTGTTTTGAACAAAATATTTCGATTTTTCTGCGCCTATACGGAGTTTTTTTAAACAAAAATTACTTTTTTTCGAGCAGTAACTTCCATACCTTCGGCAGCATTTTTGCCGTATCGCCCGCCGTCATAGCAATTTGCGTATATTCCTCTGCCGCAAGCTCGCCCGCCGCGCCTGCAAGGTAAGCGCCGAGCGCCACCGAAAGCAGCGAATATTCCATATAACCGAGAAGCCCTGTCAGCACGCCCGAAAGTACGTCGCCGCTGCCTGCCGTTGCCATGCCGGCGCTCCCACGGTCGCAAATATAAGTCACTTCCCCGTCTGTAACAACGGTGGAAGCTCCCTTCAAAAGCAAAATCACGCCATATTCGCGCGCAAATGCCTTTGCGTTTTCCACGGGATTTTCCAAAACTTCCGCTACGGGCACGCCCGAAATGCGCTCAAACTCCTTCGGGTGAGGTGTGAGCACCACGCGGCATTTTGCCGATTTAAGCAAGCTTTTCTCCATGCCCGCAAGTGTATTCAAGCCATCGGCGTCGATAATAAGCGGCAGCTCCTTTTCGGCAAGAATATATTCCAGTATTTTTGCGTTTTCGGGGCTTTTTCCCCAGCCCATGCCTATGGAAAGCGCCGCAAGCCCCGAAAGTGCCGCATCCAGTGCGGCTTTATCGAATATAATATGCCCCGCTTCATCGCGCATGGGCAAAAGAGTCGCCTCCAGAAGCCACGGCGCTACCGAGGCAGCTATGCTTTCGGGAACTATAATTTTCGCCACGCCACAACCCGAGCGAAGCGCCGCGGCGCCAAGGCCCGCAAGCTTCACAGCGCCCGAATATTCGCGGCAACCGCCCATTATGCCAACATAGCCGTAACTTCCCTTGTTGGAGGCGTTAAGCCTCGGCTTTAAAAGCTTTGCAAAATCTTCCTTCTCTGCAAGAATCGCATATTCGCCGCGCACCTCTATGCCGATGTCGATATTTTTCTTTTCGCGTATAACGTCCTTCGCCATGCCCAGGAAATGGCCGTATTTGTAGCTACCCACGGAAACGGTGAGGTCGGAGCGCACGCATTTTTTGCTCGTGCCGCTATCCGCCGAAAGCCCCGAGTTTATATCTGCGCTCACAACGTATGCGCCGCTTTCGTTAATTTTATCTATAATTTCGGCGGCAAGCCCGCGCACTTCGCCGTGAAATCCCGTGCCGAAAATGCAATCCAGCACTGTGTCAAAGCACGAAAAGCTCGTTTCTGCCGTGCATTTTTCGGTTTTTACGCCCATCTCTGCGCACATATCGAAGTAATAGCGCCCGCTTTCCGAAAATTTATCGGAAAGCAGAAATATCGTGGCGTCGCCACCGTGCTCGTAAAGAAGCTTTGCTACCACGTATCCGTCGCCAGCGTTGTTGCCCGCACCGCAAACAACGGCTGTCTTGCCCCAATTTTCAATGCTTTCGTATATTCCCTTGCCTGCGCGGTACATAAGATCGCACGTGATTGTTATATTGGCACAGGTATATTCATCGCTCTCGCGCATTACGCGCGAGGAAACTATCTTTTCCATAAAATCACCTCTGTGTATACGGTAATCAATCAAAAAATCGTCTGCAACTATTTGTTTTTTATACCTACAGAATCCCCGTTATCGTCAATCAAGCAAAATACGGGGCGTTCAAAAAGGCTCTTGTTCGGCGTATGATATGTAAAATAGATATTTTTTCCGTCGGAGAATATCATACCGTGCCCACCATCGCTATCTAAAAGAGGCTCCATATGTTCAAATTCAAGCCCCAGCTTTCCACCCTTGAATTTAAGTACAAATTCAGCATACTTTCCCTTGATAAACGATGACCATATCATAAAAAGAACACCGGTTTTGGAACGGTAAATAAAAGGCCCATCTGTAACGTAGTGATCTACTTTCACAGGGTCAACAAGTTTATATGAAGAAGCGCAAAACAACGTTACAATATCTCCTTCAATTGCGCTTAAGTTTTCGTTCAGCCTTGCATAGCATATAGTTCCGTCTTTGATCTGCGTATGCTCGTGGCAAAACACAAGGTAAGGCACACCTTCCTCATCAACGTATAAAGTTCCGTCGAGGCACTCCCATTCACCCGGAGTAAGCGCGCCTTTGCTGCACGGAACAAACGGCCCCATAAGGCTATCCGCACAAAGAGAATACGTGCCGTGCAAGCCGTTTTTCTGCGTAAACGTGGCAAACATATAGTATTTTTCTTTGTATTTATGAACCTCCGGCGCCCAGTTTACACCATCGTTCAATCCGTATTTTTCCGAATCAAAGCATTCAACAGGTTCGCTCCAATCGTTCAGATTATCGGAAATATAAACGTCAAAGCCTCCTGTACGGGAGCCGAAATCTTTAGCTCTGGTTCCGTAAAGATAATATTTTTCATTCTCGCATACCACAAACGGATCGCGAATATTAATTTGTTCTTTTTTCATGTTTTTATTTCACCTTCAAAAATTTTTAATAAAGCGGAAGTGCACCCGTAATTTCATCTGCAACCTCTGCGGGCAACGGCTCCAGCGCAAGGCAGGTTTTCGTCGGCACTCCGTGGAATTCCGTCATTCCAGCATCTGTAATAACCGCGGCGATAATTCCCTTTTCCTCCGCTTTTTTAGCTATATTGAGAAGCGCCTCTTCGGAATCAACGTAAACGCAGACCTTTGCGCACCCGTATTCAAACCAATCGGAAAGGGGCGTATTTTCGCCCGTATTTTTCAGGACTGTTTCGCCCTCAACCGTTTCAAGGTCGCTCATGCGCCCCTCTTTTTGCAAAGCCCTGAGTATTGCTTCAATGCAGGCGTGCCCCGCTTGCGCGGCAATCTTACCCTTACGCATTTTCAAATCCCTTCGCATAACTATCATCATTTTTGATTTATACATCTATCTCATTCCTTTATATTAATTATTGAGTTTATTTTACCATAAACGCGGCGCTCGGTCAAGGCGCATAGGTAAGAATAACAGAGCAACGGAATTTACTTTTTTAATTTACTCAAGTATGAAAAAAATAATCTGTTTGTAACAGAATATTCCTTGAAAAATTTGAAGTTTTATTGTAAAATAGATATCAAGGGTATTATACCCGAATATTAGCAAAGGAAAAACGCAAATGAACGAAAAAGAAATTGCAGAAATACGCCGCCGCTATCGCGCGGATAAAACAAATATAAATTATATTCGCGGTGTTTTCGTCAACGAAAAACGCGAAATCATTTCCGAATTCAATCAGTCGCTCGGCATGCTTTCCGAAGAGGAAGGCAACGCCATTCTCGCTATAATCAAAAAGGTGTTTTCCGGTACAGTCGGCAAAAACCTTATAGACATTGAGTTTTCCAGCGAGCAGGTATTAAACAGCGACGAGCACAAGCTGCTTACGCTCCTTCGCAAAAGCGAAATGAGCGAAGCGCCCGCGCTTTCCGCGCTCTATGAAAAAATCATACCCGCCGTTGATATAGAGGGCAACTTCCTCATCATCACGGCTTACGATAGCTTCGATATTTTCTCTAAAGGCAAGGATGGCGACGAAAGCGAATCCTCCTCCTCCTTCTCCTACGTGCTTTGCGCGGTCTGCCCCATAAAGACCTCGCAGTATTCGCTTACATATTATCTCCACGAAAACAAGCTGCGCAACGTTTGCGAGGATGCCGTGGTGTGCGCGCCCGAGCTGGGCTTTATGTTCCCCGCTTATGAAGACAAAACCGCGAACATTCACAAAGCTCTCTACTACTCCAAAAACACGGCGAACAACCACGAGGGCTTCGTAACGGCTGTTTTCAACACAGAGCTTCCCATGCCCGCGCAGGAGCAGAAGGAAACCTTCAATACTCTCCTTGCCGAAACTGTGGCAGAAGATTGCAGCTACGACGTTGTGGAAACGGTGCACGCAGAGCTTTCCAATATAATCGACACACACAAGGAAAACCGCGAGGAAGAGCCGCTTGTTATAGGCAAAAGCACCGTTAAGGATATTCTAAAATCCTGCGGCGTGGCAGAACCCAAGCTTGAAGATTTCGAAGAAAAATTCGATGAAGCCTTTGGCGAAAACAAGCAGATTTCCCCCAGCAATATCATAGACCGCAAAAGCTTTCAGCTCAAAACCCCCGATGTCGTTGTTAAGGTAGACCCCGAAAAGCTCGACGTTGTGGAAACAAGAGTTATAGACGGCACAAAATATATTCTTATAAGAGCAGATAACGACGTTGAGGTAAACGGCGTAAATATAAAAATCAAAAAATAAGGAGTACCCGATATGAAAAATAGCGTTAAGTTCGATATGCGCAAGGTTGGCGAAAACCGCCTTGCCCCCAGAGCGTTCTATTTTCCCTATTCCTCCGCAGAAAAGGCTATTGCCGGCAACGTAGCGGAAAACGAAAATTACACGCTTCTCAACGGCACCTGGGATTTCGCTTACTTTGAAACAGAGCTTGAAATGCCCGAAAATATTGCCGATATCGCATACGGCGCCACACTGCCCGTGCCCTCCTGCTGGCAGTGCTTCGGCTACGGGCAGATTCAGTACACAAACGTAAACTACCCCATCGCATTCGACCCGCCCCACGTTCCCTTCGAAAACCCCGTAGGCGTATACCGCAGAAAATTCTGCTACAACAAAAAAGATGGCAAGCAGTACCTTATGTTCGATGGCGCTTGCTCACAGTTTGAGGTTTTCATAAACGGCAAATACGTGGGCATGTCCAAGGGCTCGCGCCTTTCTGCCGAGTTTGACGTAAGCGCATTCCTCGTAAACGGTGAAAACGATATCGCCGTTAAGCTCTACACCTATAGCGATGCAACTTATCTCGAGGACCAGGACTGCTTTCGCTACAACGGCATTTTCCGCGACGTATACATTCTCGCGCGCCCCGAGGAGCACGTTTTCGACTTCTTTATTCACACGAAGAACGACGGTACCGTTACAGTTGACGTAGATAAAGCGGCGAAGGTTACCGTTATGAGCACAGACGGCAGCAAGGTTTATGGCGATAAGGTTGAAAGCCCTGCGCTTTGGTCTGCCGAAACGCCCAACCTCTACGGCTTGCTTATAGAATTCGGCGGCGAATTCATTTTCAAAAAGTTCGGCTTCCGCGAGCTTTCCGTGGCAGAAAACTGCGCGCTTCTGGTAAACGGTGTGCCCGTTAAGCTAAAGGGCGTTAACCACCACGATACACACCCCGAAAAGGGCTATGCTATCACAGACGAGGAAAACTACGCCGATCTTCTTATGATGAAGAAATACAATATCAACTGCGTTCGTACGGCGCACTACCCCAGCCTCCCACGCTTCACGGAAATGTGCGATGAGCTCGGCTTCTACGTTGTAGACGAATGCGACCTTGAAACGCACGGCGTAGAGCTTGCCATAAAGGCGCACCCCGATAGCGACCTCGAGCGTGAAAATATAGGCTACGTGCTTTCGGGCAACCCCGATTGGCGCGCGGCTTATATAGACAGAATGCAGCGCACGCTCGAGCGCGATAAGAACTGCGCGTGCGTAATAATGTGGTCACTGGGCAATGAATCGCACTTCGGCGAAAACCACCGCGCTATGGCAAAATGGGTGAAGGAACGCGATAGCTCCCGCCTCGTTCACTACCAGGGCACTGCTTCGGAAATCTGGTTCTTGCCCGAAGGTCCCGAAAAGGATGCAAAATACCACGACAAATGCGTAGACGTTTGCAGCGAAATGTACCCATATGTAAGAGCTTCGATGTATAAATGGAACTACCCCAACACAATCGAGGAGGAAGGCAAAAATATTCACAACGACCCCCGCCCCTACTTCCTTTGCGAATACGAGCACGCTATGGGCATGGGCCCCGGCGGCATGGAAGATAACTGGGCACTCTTCTACAAATACCCCCGTATCATCGGCGGCTGTGTTTGGGAATGGGCAGACCACGCGGCAATGCTCGAAGGCGGCCACTACGGATATGGCGGCGACTTCGGCGACTTCCCGAACGACAATAACTTCTGCTGTGACGGCCTTGTTTCGCCCGACAGAAAGCCGCACACATCGCTCGAAATACTCAAAAAAGCCATCGAGCCCGTGAAAATCGAATGGAAAGACGAAGCGGCGCGCACGGTAACAGTTCGCAATATGCTCGACTTCACAGACACCGCAGAGCTTTTCGATATCAATTACGAAATAACGTGCGGTGAAGATAAGGTTTCCTGCGGCAAGCTTGAGCTTACCTCTGTGCCCGCGCACGGAAGCATAGAAGCCGCAATAGATACAAACCTTACGGCAACAAGCGAAAAATGCTTCGTGAACTTCTACGTAACATATAAAAATGATACCGTT
>JAFTNI010000189.1 GCA_017451975.1 Clostridia bacterium | reverse complement strand
TCAATATACCGATGGGAGCATTGCTTTCAGCTATGTCGACGAACGACGTTGAGCGCGCGTCCCTTTCATCTGCACGCGGCGCGGGCTCGGGCTTCGGCAACGCTATTCCCGGCATCGTTGCACCGCTGATCATCGCCGCTTTCGGTGAACGCGAAACAACTGGCTATATGATCGTCGGTGTCGGATGTGCAGTCATCGGATTTATCGTTTGTCTGTTCCATTACGCCCTGACCGAGGAGCGCGTTGTGGTCAATACGGCTACCAATCCTGAAAATATCAAGATCACCGACATATTTGCCGTACTTGTAAGAAACCGCCCCTTCGTTGCGCTGTGCATTCACGGTATTTGCAACTGTACGATGCAATATGCTTCCAATGCGCTCGGTATGTATATGTACTCGGCAGTATATCACGATGTTACGTATCAGTCGATAGGCTCTATTCTGTCCGCACCCTTTATGGTGGGCGCAATGGTAGCAGTTCCTTTCCTTTGTAAAAAATACGATCTGCAAAAGCTGATACGCCTCTCTCTCCTTGCCGGCGGCACATGCTGCGCTGCGCTTTTCGCGATGCATATGGTTATGGATGTTCATCCGCTTGTGTACGGTGTAATGCTGGGCGTGGGTACGGGATTTGCAATGGTTTCCGTGCAGATGCAATGGGGACTCGTTGGCGAAGCGATCGATTATAATGAATACGTCACGGGTAAACGAACCGAAGGATCGATATACGGCACGTTCAACCTCGCTCGGCGAATCGGTCAGACGATCGGTCAGGGAGTTGCTCTCTACGCCCTCGGCTGGATCGGATACGAGGGCACGGCAGAGGTGCAGACAGCGGGTACGGTTTTGGGTATGAAGATAATTTGCGTGCTTGTTCCCGCAATATTCATTCTCGGCTCGTGGGCTGCTTTCAAATTCGTTTGGAACATCACACCCGATACACGAGAAAAGATAAAAACTGCAAAGTTGGATTCGGCGGCAAGCGGTGCTGCCAATGAAGGAGAATAATATGGAATATATTGTTAATACTCCGTGCGGACAGGTAAAAGGCTGCGTCGGACGCGTCCCGGGAACGGTTGCCTATAAAGGAATCCGCTATGCGACGGCTGGGCGTTGGGAATATCCCAAGCAGATTACTTCTTGGGATGGAATCCTGGATGCCACCCGTTACGGAAATTGCTGCTATCAGCCACGTTCCTTCTACAATGAAGAGGAGAACCCCAAAAAGTATTTTTATTATAACGAATTTCGCAAGGGCGAGACATATACCTACAGCGAAGACTGTCTGTTTTTGAATATATTCGCTCCCGAAAATGCCAAACCGGGAGACAATCTGCCCGTTTTGATTGCCATACACGGCGGTAGCTTCACCGGAGGATGCGGCCATGAAAAGCATTTTGATGGTCCCGTATGGCCTACCAAGGGTGTTATCGGTGTTACTATCAATTACCGTCTCGGTCCGCTCGGATTTATGTCTCTGCCCGAATTGGCAGAGGAGGCGGGTAAAACAGGAAACTACGGACTTTACGATCAGCTTACCGCCGTTAGGTGGATTAAGGATAATATTGCAGCTTTTGGCGGAAACCCCGACAATATTACCGTCTTTGGACAGAGTGCGGGAGCTATGAGTATTCAGCTTCATTGTCTGAGCCCCATCGCTGAAGGTCTTTTCCAAAAGGCTGTGATGTGTAGCGGCAGCGGAGTAAGCAGGCTTATGTCCTATGCTCCTGCAAGCAAGCATTACGATTTTTGGCACGCTGTTATGAAAAAGGCAGATTGTGAAAATTTGAAAGAATTCCGTGCTGCTGCCCCGGAAAAGCTTTTTGAAGCTTGGCAGACAGCTAAAAAAGAAATCAAGGGAGGCGGCGTGGCGGCTTTCCCTTGTCAGGACGGTGAGCTTATCACGGGAAACGGAGTGGATATCCTCCGTTCAGGTAGGCATCATAAAATTTCATATATGTGCGGTTCTACTAGTGAAGATTTCGGCGCACCGATGCTGTTTTCGCTTGCAAAAAAATGGTGCGATGCGCAAGAGAAGCCGTCTTACACCTGGATGTTTGACCGCCGTTTGCCCGGTGACAGTCGAGGTGCGTGGCATTCAAGCGATCTTTGGTACTGGTTCGGAACACTTGACAGATGCTGGCGACCGATGGAGGAAAAAGATTACTCCATTAGCGAGCAGATGACAGATTACTTGACGAACTTTGCCAAATCAGGCGATCCGAACAGAAGCGGACTTCCTATGTGGGCATCATCAAAAAACGGTACTCTTCGCATCGGCGAAGGAGAAACCGCTATGGGCAAGGTCAGCCAAATTAAGCTGTGGTACAATATGTTCGCAAATAAGTCCTCTGGTGAGTAAGTATATAAAAAATTCTGATCACGTTATAATATCCCACAAGCCTCTCATTCATAACTATATATAATTACATTGAATCCCCGATGATTGACTTCACCGGGGATATCTTTTTGTAAGGAGTATATATTATGAAAGAACACCACATCAAAGCATTAAAGGTTGAACTGCTGGAAAGACCCGAAATCTGCTACCTTGAAAACATGCTTGAATCACTACAGAAAGCCGTGTCTATCGGTGCAGATTTCGTATGTCTTATCGAAATACTAGACCTCGACGAGCATACCTGCATAGTTTGCAACGAGGAAGTTAAGCTCATTAACCTGATGCCCAACAGACAGATTGAAGATGTTTGCATTAAGTAAGGTGGTATAAAAAAACAAAGTCCACAATATTACTATTGTGGACTTGAGTGGCGGAGAAGGAGAGATTAGCTGCCCAGTCGCCGTCGTGTGTCGTTTTGCACACAAATCACAGATTTGCTTCAAAACTCGCACTTGGGGCGACATCGCTCAAAAAAACAGCCGTTCAGGCTGTTTTGGTTTCGCTAACCCCCGCCGGAATTATCCGTTGCGATGAAGTTCAAATATGCACCTATGCTACGAAAAGAAAAAAGAACATCAAACGATGTTCTTTTTTCTTTTGGCGGAGAAGGAGAGATTTGAACTCTCGCGCCGGATAATAGCCCGACCTACACCCTTAGCAGGGGCGCCTCTTCGGCCTCTTGAGTACTTCTCCGAATAAAATAAAATATTAAATTTGCGCCTCTCTTACAAGGCTTATTCATTCTACCACATATAAATTGATTTGTCAAGTGTTTTATAATTTTTATTAGAAAAATTTTAGAAAAATATTTATGTTGCCATAAAGCGATAAATTCATTATCATGTTGCTTGCGTATTTTGAATGCAAAAATGTTGCCGAATCGCGCAAATTCGCTTGATATTGTACGGCGCATATGATAAAATATATACGATATGAACTGATTTCACTTTTTTGAAACGATAAAAACAGATATACCTTATACGGGGTATAAATATAACAAGGAGAAAGATATATGGCCAGAAAATGTAAAAAATGCGGTGCCGTTGTTGCAGGCAAAGCTAAATTCTGCCGTGAGTGCGGCGCGAAGCTCGAGAGCGATAATACCGTATTTTGCCCCGAGTGCGGCGAAAAATGCTCGGCAGAAGATATTTTTTGCGAATCTTGCGGCTTTAACCTGCGCGAGGATATGTTTTGCGCCGATGCTTCGGCGCCCTCGTCAAAGTCAAGCACTGCGGGAGAGGAAGAAAATGCCGATGCCGCCGTGAGAAGCGGCGCAAGCAGTGCAGACCACGATGCGGCGGTTATGCTTTACGATAGGGGAAGATACGCAGAGGCGCTGCCGCTATTGCTCCCGTTTGAAAAATACGACGATGCCGATGACCTCGAGCGTATAGCGTTCTGCTACCAGAATGCCGACAATTGGGAAAAAGCTTTCTCCTACTACAAAAGAGCGGCAGAGAAAAACCACCCTTGGGCGCAATACCGCATTGCCTTTTGCTACCGCTGGGGCAACGGTGTGGGAAAGAACGATAAAGCTACGTTTGATTATTTCAAAAAAGCCGCTATGCAAAATCACACCTGGTCGCAGGTGGAGCTTAGCGAATGCTACAAATACGGTTGGGGCTGCGAGCGCAACGTTGCCGAGGCTGTAAAATGGGCGGAAAAGGCAGCCATGGCGGGCGATGCACGCGCTGAGCTCTATTACGGCGAATATTTCTACTGGGCAAACGGCGTAGAACGCGATTATGCAAAGGCTTTCAAGTGGTTTACGCTTTCGGCGGGCGGCGATGAGCACCACGCTAAATATATGCTCGGCGAATGTTACAAATACGGTAGGGGCGTGAAAAAAGACCTTGCCGCCGCCGTTAAATGGTACAAGGAAGCAGACGCGCAGGGCAATGCCTATGCCCAGCACGCGCTCGGTTGTATGTACCGCGACGGCCACGGTGTTAAGAAAAACGCCGCAAAAGCCTTCGAACTTTTCCTGCGCGCGGCGAATGGCGGCCGCAGTTACGCTATGTACGACCTTGCGGAAAGCTACCGTAATGGCGTTGGCACTGCCGTGAACAAAGCGGAAGCGCTTAAATGGTACGAGAAAGCCGCTGAAACGGGCAACTCCTGGTTTATGGCAAGGCTTGCCGAGGTGTACCGCGGAGGTGATTGCGGCGATAAGAACGAGGTTTTGGCGCGCAAGTGGTACCACGCCGCCGCAGAAGCCGGCAACACGTGGTCGCTCGTTATGCTGGGCGACTGCTACCGCGACGGCATTGGCGGAAGAAAAAACGAAACTGAAGCTACAAAATGGTACAAAAAAGCGGCTGAAGCCGGCGAAGCCTGGGGGCAATACCACACGGCGGTGCGGCTTTTTGACGGAACCGGCTGCACTAAAAACGCCGCAGAGGCTCTGCGCTATATGATTATGGCGGGCGAGCAAGGAAACGAATGGGCGGCAGATAACCTGCGCTGGCGCTACGGAAGCGGCATAGACGTGGAAAACAACATTTACGAATCCTTCAAATGGGCTAAAAAGCGCGCAGAGCTCAAGCGCGACGGCTGGGGGCTTTGCATACTCGGCGATTACTATGCCAACGGCTGGGGCATAGAGAAAAACGAAGCCAAGGCGTTCAAGCTTTTCCTGGAAGCGGCAGAAATGAACTATGCAAACGCGCAATATAACGTGGGCGATTTCTACCTCCACGGCAAAGGCGGCGTTGCCGTGAACAAAATAAAAGCTATTGAATGGCTTTTGAAGGCGGCGGCAAACGGCCAGGAAAAAGCCGCAGAAATACTTAATCGGCTGAAATAATACAGGTTATATAAAAATATCGGCGACGGGAAACCGCCGCCGATATTTTTGTTCATAGTAAATTGCGCTGAAATGCTCTTTTTGCCTACTTCGCTTTCGCGGTTTTTGCGGGCATTTTCGTTTTTTCAAAGGGTATTATAAGCACGCTGCCGTCGAGCGGCTCCTTTGCGCCGCCGTTTGCCGCGGCAAGCCTTTCTGTTGTGGTGTTGTATTTTTTTGCCACAGACCAAAGGCTTTCGCCGCGCGTGGGGTAGTAAAGCACGATGTTGAAGCCAGAGGGTGCGGCGATAGGTCTGTCTGTATGAATTGTGGTGGAGGAAAGTGCCTCTGCCTCTTTTTCGCCGAAAATGGCGAGGCAAACGGTGATTTCGCAATCGCAATAGAGCTTGCCGTTCACGGCGCGCACGTTTGCCCCCGATGTGTGAACCTTCGATACATACGAGAAAAGCTCGGAATATCTGCCCATATCAGTTTCCGCCTTAAAGGGGAACGAAATCGTTTTGCCTATATACGCGCCGCCGCTGCCAGCGAGTATAGTGTAGAAATTGACGGTGCCTTGCACGGCGGTTTTTAATCCCGCTTTTTCTGCGGTGGAAAGGCTTGCTTCCGCGCTTGAAAAAATTACGTTTTCAAAGCCCTCTTCATCGCACTCCGCGCTTTCGCCAAAGGAGAAATTGAAAACTCTGCACGCGTCGGGCGTGGTATATTTAAAGCTTTCCTTTTCGTTTGTGTTTTCGTAAAGCAGGGAGTACATATCTGTGGTTACTTCGCAGGCTTCCTTGCTGAAAATGCGGAAATAGATGCTGTAATCGAAATCCAGCTCCACCGTTTTCGTTTCGCCAAGCTCGTTTGTCTGCGGGCGGAAAGAAATATTCGTGGCTTCAATATCGCAAAGAGCGAAGCTTTCTTCGCTTGCTTCTGCCGTTTCAAGCGTGCCGGAAACGGGCACCTCGCGCGAAAGCGAAGCATAGTTTCTGCCGTTTTCGTCCTCTGCGCTTTCGTAAAGAATTTCTGCCATGAGCGCGCCGTTATATGAAATTTTGCCGCCCGAGGCGCGCACGTCGAGCGCACAGGGAGTGAGGTTTACGAAAACAATGCGCTCGATTTGCGGCATACCCGGGTCTATTTCTATATCTTCGCTTACGGGCGTGTTTTTTTCCTCAGCAAATTTTTCTTTTGTGAATTCAATTCTTTTTTTGAGGTATTGCAGCTTTTGCTCGGCATCGGGCGCGTTTTTGCCCGCTACGGTAGGCTCGGCGGGGCGCAGGGGGCAGAGGCTTACCGCGGCGCAAAGCTTACATTTGAGCGTGAGCTTGCGCGGGCTTGAAAGGCGGCAGCTTACGTTTTCTGCGTGAGTTTCCACCGTCGCTGTGGAAAACTCGCCCTCACCTACCGAAACCGAGCCCATATAGTCGGCATCGAAAACGGCGCAGCGTATTTCCCCCTCGCCCGTGGCGTAAACGATATTGTAAATAATTTTGCCGTCATACTCCACGGTGTCTGCGGAAAGGTATTTTTCGGCGTGCTCCGCTTTCGCGCTCACGCGGAGCAGGCGCGTAATATCGGGAAGGTAATCGGGCAGGGTATATTCCGAGCTGATATCGCGGAAATCGGTCTTTTTTACCGTTTTTTCCGTAATGGCGTTTATTTTTTCGTCTTGTGTAAACATTTCGGTTCCTTCTTTCTGAAAAATTCGGTTTTATAGATAAATATGTTAAAAAGCTTGCGTTTATACCTTTTAAAGCGAATATTCGGAAATATGCGCTGCTATTTCCGCAAGCGCCGCTTTTTCTATGCGCGAAACGTACGAGCGCGAAATACCCATTTTTTCTGCAACCTCTCGCTGCGTAAGTGCATCCGTGCCGAAAAGCCCATAGCGAAGGCAGATTATGCGGCGCGCGCGGCTATCTAAGCGCTCCATAACTATTTTCTTTGCGGCGGCAGAGCGCACGGCTACGTCGAGGTCGTCTGCAATGGTATCCTCCACGCTTATAATATCGCCGTAGGTAAGCGGGTTGCCCTCTTTATCCGTGTCTATGGTTTCGCCAAGCGAAACCTCGCACGCAGTCTTTTTCTGCGAACGGAAGTGCATAAGTATTTCGTTTTGCAGGCATTTGCCCGCGTACGTGGCAAAGCGCGCGCCGTTTTTTGGGTTGAAGGAATCTATCGCTTTTATAAGTCCTATCGTGCCGATGGAAATGAGGTCCTCCTGGCTTTCGTTTGCCGTATAATATTTTTTCACTATGTGCGCCACAAGGCGAAGATTGTGCTCTATAAGCTTTTCGCGCGCCTTCATATCTCCTTCTCCCATACGGCGGAAATATTCCGCCTCCTCCTTTGGTGAAAGCGGCGGCGGGAAGGATTGCGTATACGAAACCTTCAGGAAAAGATATAGAAAGTTATTCATCAGAAATGAAATAAGACCGTGCATAAGCACCTCCGTGAAGTTGTTTCTAAAATTATATGAAAGCAGGGGAAGAAAAATGTCATAAACGGGGGTATTCTTGGGAATAAAATTTCTTAAAAATTTTATTTATATATGTTGCGAAAATATATGTTTTTCTGTATAATAGTATTGTTGTTTTTTTAAGGAGCAAATTTATGGAATTTTTCAAATATGCTATTGTAGATATCGGCGCAAACAGCGTGCGCATGATAATATATGATATAGATACGGAAAACGGACGTTTCTACCCCGTGGATTCCGTGCGCAACCTTTTGGGGCTTGCTGCATATAAAGAGGGCTCGCGCCTTACGGCAGACGGCGCGGGCAAGCTCGCCGCCATTATACGCGATTATCTGGCGCGGGCAAACAGCGTGCCGTGCGATAAATTTTCCGCTTTCGCTACGGCGAGCCTGCGCGGGCTTTCCAATGCGGACGAGTTTATAGCGAGCATAAAAAAACGCTTCGGCGTTGAAATTGAAATAATCAGCGGGGAAGAGGAGGCGGCGTACGATTTCGAGGCGATACGCCACCGCTTCGGCGCGGCGGCTTTTCCGCGCGGAACGGTTATAGATATGGGCGGCGGCAGCACTGAGCTTATACGCTTCGAGCAAGGGCGCGCCGAGGAGCTTACGAGCATGCCGCTCGGCTGCGTTATGCTGGGCAAAAGGTTTATGCCCGAAATAAAAAAATCCCCGTTCCCAAGCGGGGCGGAGATTGAGGCTATTGCAGGGTATACCAAAGATGTGCTTGCGGAAAACGCGGCGTTTCGCGGCAAGGGCGAAAACGTATATCTCATAGGCGGCACGGGCAGGGCGCTTGCACGCCTGCACTCGGAAATTTCGGGAGCAGACACCAAAAATTTCGACGGATATACCTTCAGCGGCGCGGATATTTCGGCAATACGCGCTTTTGCCGAAGCAGATATAGCCGCAGGCGCGCCTTTTATAAAAAAGGCGCTTGCCGACAGAGTTTCAACGATAATGCCGGGGATTATAGCTTATGAGCAGATTTTCGAGTTTCTCGGCACCGCACGCGCCGCCGTTTGCACAAGCGGCGTGCGCGAGGGCTACCTTCTTCGCTTTATTCAACGATATCTTGACGGAAAAATTCAAGAATTTTAAATTTCAGGCGGTACTGCGGTTTATCGCCGCCGGTGAGAATTTCTATCTGGTCTTTTGAAAAGCCCGTTTTTACAAGCGCTTCGCCCGTTTTGGCGCCGCTTGTGCAAAGCTCGGGGTAGAGCACGCACCACCAGTTTTGCCCCTCGGCTTCGCCGAGAAGTATGCGAAGCGAGGTATATTCGCCCGCGGGCAAGCGGAAGCTTTCATATTCGCGCGTGGGGTAATATTCTTCCGTAAGCGTTACGTTTACATCGATATCCTCGCCGATGGCGGCAAGGGCGGCTTTTGCTTCGTCGCGTATATAGCCGAGGCTACCGTTTATAATGCTTTCGGCTTCCTCTGCGCTTTGCGCGTCTTTTGTAAGGCAGGCTATTTTTTCGAGCACTGCATCGCGCACGTAAAGCTTCACGCTCTGGTCATGCTCTGTGTCGGAATTGGCGATAACGTGCAGGCGGATTGTATTATCGTATATTTCAGCTTCGTCGCCAATGGGCAGAAACGAGCAGAGCGCACACACGATAAGAACAAGACTTGTGAAAATTGTTAAACCTTTCATAATAAAACTCCTTTTTGCACGCATTTTTGCGTGCATTTCTTTTTTCTTTATACGGTTATATTATGTTGCGCCGATTTAGGTTTTATACACATCATATGAAAAAAGAGGGAAATTTTTCCTTTCGCTCTTTCTTCCTTTTTATAAATAATACGCGCGCATAAAACACGCCCAAAAGCAAACAATAAAGATAAAATAAAGAAAGGAAATTTAAAAATGAAAAAACTTTTAATTTTTGCTATGGCTTTCATTTTCTTGCTTTGCCTTTCGGTGGGCGTGGGCGCGGCTTTGCTTTCGCCCGGGCTTGCCGTTTTGCAAAAGGAAGTGAAAATGGAGAAAAAGGGCGTGGCGGGAAACACCGTTACCTTCAGCGCGAGCGATTTTGCCTCCGCCTTGGGCACGCGCACCTCTTGCTCGGTTAAAATAACCTCGCTCCCCGCAGAGGGTGCGCTTACACTCGGCGACAAAGCCGTTTCTGCAGGCGATATAATAGAAGCGGAAGAGCTTTCATCGCTTTGCTTTACGCCGGCAGGGCATGGCGAGGGCTCGAGCTTCACCTTCCTACCCGTGGGAAGAGGATATGAAGAAAGCTTCACTTGCGTTATTTCCATGACGGAAGAAAAGCTAAACCTCGCCCCCACAACGAAGCACGGCGAAATAGCCGATATGGCAGGCATAAGTGTTTTTTCCACTCTTTGCGGCGAGGACGGCGAGGGTGATTCGCTTCGGTTTTCTATCGTGACCGGCGCCGCCCACGGTACCGTCGAAATAACCGACGAGCATACGGGCGCTTACCGCTACACACCCGACGAGGGCTATAGCGGAAAAGACAGCTTTACCTTCTGCGCCACAGACGAGGAGGGAAACGTTTCCAACGTTTCCAAAATCACCGTAAACGTGGCGCGTAACGATGGCGGCATAGTCTATTCCGATATGGAAGGCTCGGCGCTCCACCTTGCGGCTGCTGTGCTTTACGAAAAGGATATTATGCTCGGCGAAAAAGTGGGGAAAACAAAGCTTTTTAACCCCGAGGGCAAGGTTACGCGCTCAGATTTTCTTATTATGGCTATGAACACGGCGGGCATTGAGGCGAAAAACGGCGAAAGCGCGTTTGCCGACAAGGGTGAATTTTCGCCATACGAGCAAAAATATATCGCTACGGCGGAAAAACTCGGCATAACCGTCGGCGTTGACACGGAAGATGGAAGATGCTTCTTGCCCGACGGATATATCACCGATGGGGAGGCCGCGCTTATGGTTTGCCGTATAGCGGCGCTTTGCGGCATTGGCATAGTGGAAGGCGACGTTGCCGCTGCCGTTATGGCAAACGACAACTACGATGCGCTTGCCGTGCTTGCAAAGGCAGAGGTGTTTGCATCGAGCGAGCCTGCAGCAGAGCTTTCGCGCGCAGATGCGGCAGAAATACTTTACGCTATGCTCGGCTATTGCGAGTGATGAAAAAAATCGGTCTGTGAATGCAGACCGATTTTTTTGCAATTAGAGGAAGGCAAAAAAATCGATTTGCGTGACAATTTCACCAATTCCCCTTGACTTTTTGAACAAAATGTGTATAATTTTATGAGTACACATAAAAAGATAGAGGTGCGAAACTCATAAGTAACCGCAAAATCCCCCTTGCACGGCGCGGTAAAAGGGTGTTTCGCCGAAGTCACTCGGGCGGCAAGCGCCCGCGCGGCTGGGCAGCAGGAGAATATTCTGCCGCTTGTCACATTATTGTGGAGAGCTATCGGTTTTTAAGCAGCATTGTTTTTGGACCGCGAAGCCCTCGCGGTCTTTTTTTGTGTAAAAATTATAATAATATTTTGGAGAAATTATCATGACAAAAACAAAAAAGATCGCCCTCGCTGTGGCGGCTCTTGTCATCGTTGCGCTCCTTGTAGTTGCCGCTGTAACGGGTGGCTCCAATGCAACCGTTGACTGCCCCGACTGCGAAGGACTCGGCACGCTCGTTTGCGAAACGTGCAGCGGCGAAGGCAAAGTTCGCGCTTCCATCTGGGCTATTCTTCCTGCTGTAATCGCCATCGGCCTTGCGCTCATTACAAAGGAAGTTTACAGCTCGCTCTTCATCGGTATCGTTTCCGGTGCGCTCCTTTATTCAAACTTCAGCTTCACAGGTACGTTCGACGCGCTCACGGGCGACGGACTTATAACAGCTGTTGCCGATAACGCAGGTATTTTTATCTTCCTCGTTGAGCTCGGTATGCTCGTTGCGCTCGTTAACCGCGCAGGCGGCTCCGCTGCTTTCGGCAGATGGGCTACGACTCATATCAAAACGAAAATAGGCGCTATTATGGCGACATTCGTTCTCGGTATTCTTATCTTTATCGACGACTATTTCAACTGCCTTACGGTTGGCTCCGTTATGCTTCCTGTAACGGATTCCAAAAAGGTTTCCCGCGCGAAGCTCGATTATATCATCGACTCTACGGCAGCCCCCGTATGCATGATAGCCCCCATTTCCAGCTGGGCTGCTGCGGTTTCCTCCTATGCCCCCGAGGGTGAGGGTCTTACACTTTTCATTTCCGCTATCCCCTATAACTTCTATGCGCTTCTCACACTCGTATTTATCATTGTTATTACGTTTATCGGTTTCGACTACGGCAAAATGCGTATGTATGAATACAGCTTTAAGGAAAAGGGTTACGCTGTTGAAGCGGCAGAAGGCGGTGAAAAAGCCCCTGAGCATAACGAGGGCGGCAAGGTTATCGACCTTCTTTTCCCCGTTATCGCGCTTATTGTTTGCTCCGTGCTCGCGCTCCTTTACGTTGGC
>JAFTNI010000188.1 GCA_017451975.1 Clostridia bacterium | reverse complement strand
CCTGATATTGCTGTGAGAATAACAGGGGTAATTGATTTGATTGCTCTTCCTGTTTTGGCTTATACTACAGTAAAGAGAATTAGGAAAGGCAAAGAGTCTGAGCGATAAATTCCAATTTATTGAATAGCAAACCCCGACAGAGCGTTTAAAAATCTGTCGGGGTTAATCTTTGTCTTCTGCTGAGCAATTATGCATTTTTGGACCGTCGAGGACGCCGGTCCCTACAAGGAGAAATCAAACTTCCTTATGAGAACTCCCCTTTTGCCTCCGTTTTTGTTTGTTCAAGCGGGCTTTGCGAGTGCTACAAAATATTTTATATTGAAATAAAATTACATTTATGATAAAATTTTCTTGGTAATGTGTCAGAAAGCTATATAAAAAACTGTCTTATATAGTGAAGGCGCCAAATATATCCGAAAGGAGATGTCACCATGGATGACCGAGAAATACTTGAACTTTTAAGCATACGCAACGAAAACGCCATAGAGAAGATTTCGCATAAATACGGCAAATATTGCCACAGTATAGCAAAAACTATTCTTGGCAACGACGGTGATGCAGAGGAGTGCGTAAACGATGCATATATGAGGCTTTGGAAATATGCAGAAGGCAAAAGGCCCGAAAACCTTAAACTTTTTCTGGCGAAAACTGTGCGCAACCTCGCTTTGAACAGATATAACGAAATAAACTCGGCAAAACGCGGGGGCGGCGAGGTTATGCTTGCGCTCGAGGAAGTAAGCGAATTTGTTTCGGGCAAGGAAAGTACGGAAAGTGCGCTTTTCCGCGCGGAATTTATGAAAACGGTGAATGCCTTTTTGCGCTCGCTTTCCGAGCGTGATTGCGGAATTTTCATAAACCGATATTTTGAATTTCTGCCCACCGCCGATATAGCGGAAATGTACGGCGTAAAAGAGGGAAACGTTTTGAAAATTCTTTCCCGCACAAGAGAAAAACTAAAAAAATATTTGGAAAAGGAGGGTTATAATATATGAAAAACACTCATTTTTTAGAGCTTATGAACGAAATAGATGACGACCTTATAGAAAGAGCAAGAAACCCGAAAAAGAAAAAATATACAAGGAAGCTGTGGATTTCCAGCATAGCGGCTTGCCTCGCGCTCTGCATAATTCTTGGCGCGGTTATAAGAGGGCTGGGAGGGTTAGGTTACGGTGTTGACGGCACCTCCGGCAGCACGGGCGGCACGGGCGGCACGGGCGCGAGCCACATTTATGCCGGCATAGCAGATAAGAACGGCTTTAATATATGCGAAGCGGCTTACCGTGATGACGGTGTGGATATGGCGCCATTTTACGAATATTACGCCGAGCATGGCGGCATAGAGGCTTTCTACAAAGCGAGCCTTGCCGAAATGCTGAAAACGGAAAAGGGAGAAAACACGGTCTATTCCCCCGCAAACGTATATATGGCTCTTGCGATGCTTGCGGAAATGACGGGCGGCGAAAGCCGCAGGCAGATATTGGCGCTTTTGGGCGAGGAAAATATTGAAGCCGTGCGCGAAAACGCAAACGCGCTTTGGAACATTTCCCATAAACCCGGGGAGGAGGGCACTACCCTTATAGCCAATTCCGTATGGGCAAACGAGAAATATGATGAATTTTTTAACCCCGAGCTTTTTAAAACTTTGGGCACGCTTTACCATACTTCCTCTTATAGCGGCAATTTTAACGATGAAGCTTACGTGAACTCCATAAAAGATTGGGTTCACGGGCAGACAAAGGGCTTGCTCGAGGATATGGAAATGGATTGGCAGCTTACGGAAGAAACAGTGCTTGCTTTAGCTTCTACGATTTATTTTGCAGACGCTTGGAAGTTTGCATTCAACGAAGCAGACACTAAGGAAATGACATTTTGCGTGAGCAATAAGGAAGCTGTAAAATGCGAATATCTTTGCGAGTATTACGTTGCGGTAACGGAATACGTCGGTAAAAAATTTATTGCCATCGAAAAGAAATTTGAAAACGGCGGAAGCATGATATTCGTGCTGCCGAACAGGGAATATACCGTGGAGGATTTGCTTCGCGACAAAGAATATCTCGCATTCATATCCAATCCCCATGCATGGGAAAATACGAAAGAAACGGTTTACGACGTATTAGTGCCAAAATTCGATATTCTTGAGGAAAACGATATTATAGGTGCGCTCAAAAACCTTGGTGTAACAGATATTTTTGAAGAAGGTAAGGCGGATTTCACGCCGCTTACAGATATCGATAATTTGTTTGTTGGCGAAATAGACCACGGCGCAAGAATAACTATAGACGAAAATGGCTGCGTGGCGGCGGGGTATACTCTTGGCTCTGTTTGCTTAGGAGGCTCCAAAATTGCAAAATTCGATAGACCGTTTGCCTTCACGGTTATTACGGAAAATAACGTGCCGCTTTTTGCAGGTGTTATAAACAACCCCACGAAATCTTGATAAAAGTGTAATAGGGGCGAAAGCCTCTATTACACTTCCGCCCAAAGGAGAGATATTATGAAAAAAATTCGAAATTTGCTTGCCGCGGCTCTGGTGTGTGCGCTTTTGCTCACTTAGTGCGCAGGGAACGGCGGTGCTTCAAATAGCTCTGTTAAAACGTCAAATTCAGCCTTGCTTACCTTGGGTACTTCGGCAAGCAAGGCAACGTCTGCTTCGCAAAGCTCAGATTTATCGCAAACGGGCACATCTTCCGCGGCAGGCGAGCCTCCCGCGCCGACGAAAAGGAAGATAGAAGATATCAATTTGCTTGGCGAAACATTTACTTTTGCAATACCTACCGACTTTGACGGTTTGGCGGGCACGGGATTTTGCGAAAACGAAAGTTCCTCTGCTTTGGTGAACGAAAAAATCAAAGAAAGGGACGATTTTATTTACCAAATATGCAACGGAAAAATCGAAATTGTAAAGATGACAATGAAGGCCATAGAAGAAACGCTTGCATCGGGAAACGGCACAATAGATTTTATATATGCACCTTATGGCACGGTGAGCGCGAAATATTGCCGCGATGTAAACAGCCTTTTTCTCGATTTCGGCGAGACGCTATGGAGCGAAAGTATAACCACGGGAATGATGGAAGATGGCGCGGGCTATGGCGTAGAGGGTGTTTTTGCTTTGGAAAACATAGATACTATGAGCGCGGCATTTTTTAACAAAGCCGTGAAAGAAAAATCTGATTCCCTGAAAAATATAGATTTTTACGATTATTTATATACCAACGAATGGACTCTCGATAAGCTTTTGGCACTTTCTAAGGTTGCGGCGAGCGAAACGGGGGCTTGCGGCTTAATATCTGCCAAAGGCGGTATTGCTGCGCTTTATTTCGGCGCGGGGCAGAAATACGTTAACAGAGCAGATGCAGAAAACGGTAAGAGCACGTTTACCCACGGCTTTACAGCCAGCGCTTATGAGGTTACGGAAAAGCTGGCGGAAATTTACGCCGATGGTTCAACGCGAGTGCTCGAGCATTCGGCGGTAAAGGAGAGCTTTAAAAGCGGTGAAGCTCTTTTTGCTTGCGGCACGCTTGGCGATATTAACGGATATTATGAGGAGAAAGCACAATTCGGAATTATGCCTATGCCCAAGCTTTCTTCGGCACAGGCGGAATATGCAAGCCATATGAATAAAAAGCCGAATATATTGTTTGTTATCGATAGCGGAAAAAGCGCGAAGCTTATGGGCGATTTCCTTTGGGCTTTCACAAACCGCACTGCCAAAGTATATAGTTCATATTGCGATGAATATAAGTATTTCAAAGTATTTGATACAGATAGTTCCGTTGTAATCGATGAAATAATTTGCTCGGCGGTTTTCGATATGGCGTATTATAATGAATGGGCAGATGTAAATGAAAAATATATTTCTGCCGTTGCCACGGGGCAAAGCCCCTCGGAAGAATGGCTTGCTGCCCTCGGGGCAGAAACAGAGAAGGCGGCTTTCGAATATATGAAAGTGTCATGGCAATAAAAAACGGAGGCTTTTGCCTCCGTTTTTTATTCTGAGATGTGTAACCCGCGCGGCGGTGTGCTTTCGCGCGCTTTTTTATGTATTCTTGTATATTTCCGCTATTATATCGGCGCATCTTTCTATGCCTATTTTTGTGCTGTTGAGCGTGAGCGTGTAGTTTTTTGCCTCGCCCCATGTTTCGCCCGTGTAATATTTGTAGTTTACGCTGCGTTTTTTATCTGTATCGCGCAGGAGCTTTTCCGCGTCGGCGGGGGAAACGCCGTGAAAGCGGCAAACTCGCTCTGTTTTCGCCGCCATATCGCCGTGAATGAAAACGTCTACGGTTTCGTGCTTTCCTTTTAATATATAGTCTGCCGAACGGCCCACTATAACGCAATCGCCTTTTTCTGCAAGCTCGAGAATAATTTTTCTTTGCGCGGCGTGAATGTAATCTTCTATAGATTCACCCGCGCGGTTTCTGCCCACGAAGGCGTAGGCGAAAATGCTGCCCGAGGGGGCGTACTCCGCCAGCTTTTCCACAAATTCGCGCACAAAGCCCGTTTCTTCGGCTATCTTTTCCATTATCTCTTTATCGTAAAAGGGAATACCGAGCTTTTTTGCCGTAAGCTCGCCTATATATTTGCCGCCGCTGCCGTATTCGCGGCTTATGGTTATAATTTTACTCATTGTATACCGCCTTATTTATTGGAAATCATATGCTCTTTTATGATCTCAAGCGCCTCGGCGTGAACAACGCCGTTTGTTATAAGCGCGCCGTTTATATCGCCGTCGTAGCGCTGTTCGCACCCGAAAAGGTCGGTTACCTTGCCGCCTGCTTCTTCAACTATGATTTTTGCCGCGGCTATATCGCAGTTTTTGTGTTTCGTGCCGGGGTATATTGCCGCTGTGAAATCGCCGTTTGCAACACGCGCCGCCGCGTTGATTATGCTGCCAAGCCCAACGAGATAGGTCTTTTTGCCGAGCTCGCGGTAAACCTCCCAAAGGTTATATTCCGCATCGGGCCACATATCGAGGTTAACTATGGTGCGCATACCCGAGAAGGGGAGCGCGTTTACATGTATGGGCTCGCCGTTGAGGAAGGCGCCGCCGCCGAGCGTAGCGCAGTACATATTATCTGTAAATGAATCGTATATAACGCCGACAATAGGCTTGCCATCTTTCACAAGCGCGAGCGAGAAAACGGAAACGGGAATATGGCGCGCATACATCGCCGTGCCGTCTACGGGGTCGCAAACCCAGATGTATTCGGAAGAGCCGAACTGTTCTTCCTCTCCGTCTACTGCGTGGGTGGGGAATACCTCGCGCACACGGCTGATAAGGTACGTATTGATTTCCGTATCTGCCTTTGTAACTATAGTCTGGTCGTATTTATAGCCTGCGCCGTTTTCGCCGCTGAAATATTTTCTTGTTATTTCACCTGCGCCGCGCGCAACTTCTTTTGCAAATTCAAGATATTTTTCCATAATGTGAACCTCCGTTGGGACTTTGATGTTTTTATTATACACCGAAAACAGGAAAAACGCAAGATGGAATAAGGAAAAAGAGCAGATCGATGCCAATATAATAAGCCCCGCCTGGAGGCGGGGCAGGGGATTAATTGAGTTTATTGCGTATATCGTTTATATGGCGGTTTAAAATTTCTTGGCTTTCGTTGATTGCTTCCGTAGTGTATCTCATTGCTTGCGTTTCTTGCGCGGATTTTTTCTGCTCATCGAGTATGCTTCCGCCAAGTTCTTTAA
This sequence comes from Clostridia bacterium, assembly GCA_017451975.1. GTDB lineage: Bacteria > Bacillota > Clostridia > Oscillospirales > CAG-272 > UMGS731. The sequence goes on along the minus strand of JAFTNI010000188.1, from coordinate 9,080 downwards.
TATCACTGTTCATGCTGTGAATTTGATTAGCGACACCGTTGATTTCGAGGGCAACTCTGTTAATGCTTTGATTAATTTCGCCCAAGCAATCCACCACTATCGCCATTGTTTGATTAAGATGTTCCAAGGATTTATTGATGTTATCTATTCCTCGTACAACTTCGCCACGGAAAACTCTTTCATCATATAAAAGAACTGCTTTGCGCATCGTATCAGCTAGGTCATAATTTTATCAAGGAGTTGTTGCATATGAAAATGTGGTATGAGCGCATACGGGAGCTTCGCGAGGATCTGCCCGTGAAAAAAAGCCAATCGGAAGTGGCGAAAGATTTGAAAATAACCCAGCGAAAGCTTTCCTATATCGAAACGGGGAAGACCGAGCCTTCTATTGAGGATATGATACGCATTTGCGAATATTATGGTGTTTCATCGGATTATATTTTGGGTTTAGCAGAAAAATAAATGATATTTTGCACCTGTATAGGTGCATTTTTATTTTCCATAATAATGTTGATTTTTTCTTTTAAAAATGATATACTTCACTTATGAAAACAAAAAGGAGTTTCTTTCTTATGAAGATCACACCCGAAAACGAAAGAAAAATAAGCGAATTGCTTGAAAAAATGAGCGTTCGCGATAAAATATTGCAAATGTTTCAAATGGACAAGAGCGCGCACAAGGAAGAATTTCCCGCGCTTTCCGAGGAAAACCTCGGCTCTTACCTTTCCATAATGGGCGAGGAAGTTGAAGCACTGCGCCAAAAGGCGAAAGCGACGGAGCACGCTATCCCCCCTATATTTGGCATAGATGCGATACACGGCCACGCATGGCGCCCCTTTGCCACGATATTTCCCTCACAGCTTGCTATGGCTTGCTCTTGGAACGAGGAGCTTATTGAGGAAATGGGCGCGGCAACGGCAAAGGAAGTAAACGCCGACGGGCTCGATTGGGTGTTTTCCCCTGTGCTCTGCATCGCGCGCGATACGCGCTGGGGCAGGGTAGACGAAACCTTTGGCGAGGACCCGTACCTCATAGGCAAGCTCGGCGCGGCTATAATACGCGGCTACGAGCGCGATGGGCTCGTTGCCTCCTGCGCTAAGCACTACATTGGCTATGGCGAAGCGACGGGCGGGCGCGATTCCTACGATACGGAAGTGACGATGCGCAAGGTGCGCGAGGTTTTTCTGCCGCCCTTTAAGGAGGCGGTTGAAGCGGGTGCTTCCACCGTTATGACGGCTTACGGCACGCTTGACGGCACGCCTATGACGGCGCACAGGGAGCTGCTTACCGATATACTGCGCGGCGAGCTTGGCTTTGAAGGATTTGTGGTGACGGACTACTGCAATTATAAGCTGATATCCACAAAGCACCGCGTGGCGCAAGACGCGCGCGAAGCGGCGCGTCTTGGCATAACGGCGGGCAACGATATGAGCATGAACACCGTGGCATTTATAGACGCCGCAGTGGCAGAGGCGGAATGCGGCAATATTCCCATGGAAACGATAGACGAAGCTGTGCGACGCATTTTGCGCGTGAAATTTGCGCTGGGGCTCTTTGAAGAGAAAGAGCGTATGCCCAAAAGCGTTATCGCCTGCAAGGAGCACAGAAGGCTTAACCACGCGCTCACACGCGAAAGCCTTGTACTGCTCAAAAACAACGGCGTTATTCCGATAGATAATTCACCTGAAAAGGCGCCGAAAAGTATAGCCGTTATCGGCCCTAACGCCAATGGTATGGAAAACCAATACGGCGACTGGACCTTTACGAGCCACCGCGAGCCTGCGGAATACAAGCGCATGAAAAACGACCGCTACACCGTGCTTGCAGGTATGCGCGAAATCTTTCCCGATAGTGAAATAAAATATTGCCTTGGCTGCCCTGTTTCCGGCGAGGAGGGCGCAGATATAGCGGAAGCCGTGCGCCTTGCGGAGAGCGCAGACCTCACTGTGCTCGTGCTTGGTGACGATCTTTCGCAAAACGGCGAAGCGAAGGACAGAGCGAAGCTTGAGCTTACGGGCAAGCAAACGGAGCTTCTCGCCGCCGTGAAGGCTGTGGGTAAGCCGCTTGTAACCGTTATGGTGACGGGCAAGCCGCTTTGCATAGGCGATGTGCTTGAAAAATCCGATGCCGTTGTGCAGATGTTCTGCGGCAGCGACCTCGGCGGGCTTGCCGCCGCCGAGCTTATATCGGGCAAGTTTAACCCGAGCGGCAAGCTGCCTATTTCCTACCCGCGCTCTGTCGGTGCGCTCCCGTGCTACTACAACGGATATTCCTCCTGGCACTGGGGCGGATACTGCGACGAAGAAAGGGGCGCTTTGCTTTCCTTCGGCTACGGGCTTTCATTTACGGAATACGAATATTCCGATATGGAGGTTTCCGAGCGCACGGTGAAAAACGGCGAAAGCTTTACCGTTTCGGCAAACGTTACGAACAAAGGAAAAATGGCGGGAAAGGAAACGGTTCAGCTTTATATAACAGACCATTTCAGCTCGGTTATGACACCGCGCATAAACCTAAGAGGCTTTAAGAAAATTCACCTTGAGCCCGGCGAAACGAAGCGCGTGTGCTTCACGGTAACGCCAGACGACCTTGCGCTTGTGAACCGCAGGGAAGAAACCGTGGTGGAGCCCGGCAAATTCACGGTTTACATCGCCCCGTGCGTGCCCGATTTTACCTATGAAGAAGAAAAAATGGCGAAAATAGTAGAAATAACCGAATAAAAAGTGAATTTTTAAAAAAATTAATTAATTCTTAAGCTTTTTCCTGTTGATTTATATATAAAAATATGATATAATCATTTTAGTTACCCATAACAGGAGGAAAACCATGACACAGCAAAATAAAAATATAATATATACGTTTCTGCTTTCTGCAGTAGCGTTGCTTATTTTCGCATCTGCCGCTACTTTCGGCATCACGCTCTTTGAGGAATGGTACGGCGTTATCGTCGGCATAGTTATGATGGTTATTGCTATACCTATTCACAATATAGCTAAAAATTATAAGTTCCTTTATATTATAACGTTTCTGCTCAACACGATAGGCTGCGGCTTTTCCACCGCTTCCTACTACCTTGTAAGCGGGGAAGCTTCCGATTACGGTCAGTTCCTGGCGGCTACGTTGCCCCCCATAGTTCTTGCGCTTATCTGCGCGATAGTTTTCGTTATCGTAAACCAGCGCAACAAACGTATATGCACACTTTTCTGCGTGCTCGACGTAGTTATAGCAGGCGTTGCAATTTATAATTGGGTTATTGAAGGCGAAGCCTTTTGGAGTTTCCTTTTCTTTGCCGCGGTTGTTATGTTCTTCTACATAATCGCTTTGAGAGTTGTAGATAACGACGAAGAATTTTTCGGCACGAAGGGCTCTTTTGTGCGCACGGTTTCATTTTTCAGCTTCGGCATTTTTATAATCGTTACGCTGATTGTGGCGGCGCTCCTTTCCGAAGGCGAAGTATTCGACGGCTTTGATATTGATATTTTCGGTAACCCCAACAGAAAAAAGAAAAAATAATAAAAAAGCGCGGCTTTAAACCGCGCTTTGTTTTTTTGTGAATTACGCCATTTCGCCCGAAAGCTCGGCTCCGCCGAGAATGTGGAAGTGAAGGTGCTTGACAGATTGGCAAGCATCGTCGCCGCAGTTGGAAACAACGCGGTAGCCGTTTACTATGCCCGCCGCTTTTGCAATAGCGGGGATTTTTGTGAAGATATACGCCACAATGTCTGCATTGGCTTCGTTGATTTCGTCTACGCAAGCGATGTGCGCTTTCGGAATAACGAGAATGTGAACGGGCGCCTGGGGCGCGATATCGTAGAAGGCGAGAATTTTATCGTCCTCATAAGCTTTTTTAGAGGGGATATCGCCTGCGATTATTTTGCAAAAAAGGCAATTTTCTACCATATATATTATAACTCCTTTAAATTCGTACCTCCCGAGGGTTGCCCGGGAGGTTATTTTTTCTTTGTCATTCCCGCAAAGCGGGAGCTTTTATTATTTTATTTCCGCTACGATAGAGGGGAGAGCCGCGAAAGCTTCGCCAAGCTTCGAGGGGTCTTTTGCGCCTGCCGTTGCGCTGTCGGGTCTGCCGCCGCCGCCACCGCCAACGTATTTTGCAATACCTTTAAGCACGATGGGTGCTTTAACGCCTGCTTTAACGGCGTTCTTGCCGCATACGCAGCATATTGTGAGCTTGCCGCCGACGAGAGAGGAAAGCGCCGCCACGATATTATCGTCGCTTGCCTTGATATCGTCGCCGAGCGCGCGGAGCGTGTTCATGGGCATATCGGTTTCCATAGAAACAACCTTTATGCCGTTTTCAAGCACGGTAGCACCAGCGAGCATTGCCGCAACGCCTGCTTTTGCAAGCTTGAGGTTAGCTTCCTCAAGCGCGCGTTTTGCTTCCTTGAGCTCTGCTTCGAGAGAAGCGATTTTCGTTTTGATTTCGCCTTCGTTATTTGCTTTGAGTGCAGACATGGTGCTTGCCACCGTTGCCGTTTTGCTGCAAGCATAATCGTATGCTTCCATGCCCGTTATAGCCTCTATACGGCGTGTGCCTGCCGCAACAGAGCTTTCGGAAAGAATTTTGAACATACCTATCTTTGCGGTATTGTCGACGTGTGCACCGCCGCAAAGCTCTGCAGAGAAGTCACCCATTTTTACAACGCGAACCGTTGCGCCGTATTTTTCGCCGAAGAGAGCGATAGCACCAGATTTTTTTGCGCTTTCTATATCTGTTTCAAAAGTATCTACCGCGATGCCTTCGAGAATTTTTTCATTAACGAGGCGTTCTACCTCTTTAAGCTCATCTGCCGTAACAGCCGCAAAATGCGTGAAGTCGAATCGTGCAACCTTTTCGTTTACAAAGGAGCCCGCCTGCTGAATGTGTGTGCCGAGCACGCGGCGAAGAGCCGCATCGAGAAGGTGAACGGCCGAGTGGTTGCGGGAAATAGCTGCGCGGCGTTTTTCGTAAAGCGAAAGCGTAACCGTTTCGCCCGTGGAAAGCGTGCCCTCTGCCATTGTGCAGATATGCATATAAACGCCGTCTTTTTTCTTTGTATCGGAAACGTAAGCCTTGCCGCTTTCGCCCGTGATAACGCCAGTATCGCCAACCTCGCCGCCGCCTTCGCCGTAGAATACGGTTTTATCCGTGATTATAACCACTTTTTTGGGGGAGAAGGAATCGTCGCTTGCGCTATCGCAAAGCTCGTCTGTTTCGCTATCGATAATACCTACGATTTTGCCGTCTGCTGCCATGTTTTCGTAGCCAACGAATTCTGTTGCTTCGAAGCCGTCTACAAGGGAGTTCATGCTTTCGTCCCAGCCGCTGATATTGCCGCGTGCTGCACGTGCGCGCTGTTTCTGCTCGAGCAGGTTTTCTTCAAAGCCTTTTTCGTCTATGCCTATGCCGTTTTCCTCTGCGATTTCACGCGTGAGGTCGAGGGGGAATCCGTATGTGTCCGAAAGCTTGAAAACGTCTGCACCGGCAAGCTCTGCTTTTCCTTCCGCTTTTGCCGCGGAAATAAGGTTTTCGAGAAGGTTCATGCCTGCTTCAACCGTTGCGTTAAAGCGTTCTTCTTCCATGCGCACTATCTTCTGGATATAATCGAGCTTTTCCGTGAGCTCGGGGTAAGCGGGCTTGTTTTCACGAGCCACAACCGCCATAACGTCATAGAGGAACGCGCCCTTTATGCCGAGAATTCTGCCGTGGCGGCAAGCTCTTCTCATAAGGCGGCGAAGCACGTAGCCGCGGCCTTCGTTAGAGGGCATAACGCCGTCTGCAATAAGGAAGGCAGAAGCGCGCGCATGGTCTGCGATGATGCGAAGGGAAACGTCTGCTTTTTCGTTTTCCTTGTAGTTAACACCTGCTTTTTCGCTTACTGCGGCGATAATGTTGCGAACCGTGTCTACCTCGAACATATTGTCTACGCCCTGCATAATGCAAGCAAGACGCTCAAGGCCCATACCTGTGTCTATATTTTTCGTTGCAAGCTCTGTGTAGTTACCCGCGCCGTCGTTATTGAACTGGGAAAATACGTTGTTCCAGATTTCCATGTATCTGTCGCAATCGCAGCCGGGGCGGCAGTTGGGGCTTCCGCAGCCGTATTTTTCGCCGCGGTCGAAATAGATTTCGGAGCAGGGGCCGCAGGGGCCGCTTCCGTGCTCCCAGAAGTTATCGGCTTTGCCAAGGCGAACGATGTGTTCTTCCTTTACGCCTATTTTATCTTTCCAGATGTTATATGCTTCGTCGTCTTCCTCGTAAACGGAGGGCCAGAGAAGCTCGCCGGGGATTTCGAGCGTTTTTGTGAGAAATTCCCAAGCCCATTCGAGCGCTTCTTCTTTGAAATAATCGCCGAAAGAGAAGTTGCCGAGCATTTCAAAGAACGTGCCGTGGCGCGCCGTGAAGCCAACGTGCTCTATATCGTTCGTGCGGATGCACTTCTGGCAGGTTGCCATACGTCTGCGGGGCGGTTCTGCTTCGCCTGTGAAATATTTTTTGAGCGGTGCCATGCCTGCAACTATAAGCAGGAGCGATTTATCGCTTTCGGGCACGAGGGGGTAGCTTCCGCGGCTCAGGTGGCCCTTGGATTCAAAGAAATCAAGGTACTTTGCGCGCAAGTCGTTAAGGGATGTCCATTGCATAATTTTTAACCTCATTAGTTTAGAATGTGGGGGAAGGGCATAAGCCCATAGTTCCCATTATATTATAATTATATTATATTGTTATTAAGTTAAAAAGTCAATATATTAAATAAAAGTAAATATTATTTGATGAAAAATAAAAAATATGCTTGACACGGAAAAAAACTTGTGATATAATTACATACTGCATTATAATGCTTGTAGTGTCGTTTTTTGAAAGTATAACGTAAATCAAACCAAAACAGAGCACTTCAGGCTATTGAATACAATTTTCCGCCGCAAAGGGCGGCGGAGGCGCGACTCACAAAATGTTTGAATGGAGTGATTGTATTGAGAACAAAACCCAGACAGCTTGGTAAAGTTACGAGAATGTCTTTTGCCAAAGTCGACCAGATTTTGGAGATGCCGGATTTTCTCGACATCCAGAAGAAGTCTTATAAGTGGCTTCTTGAAAAGGGCATTTCGGATGTGCTTACCGAAGTTTCACCTATCGTCGATTACGCAGGTAACCTCGTTATCGAATTCGTTGACTATACGCTCAGCGAAACACCCAAATATTCCGTTGAGGAATGCAAGGAACGCGACGTAAACTATGCCGCACCCTTGCGCGTTACCGTAAGACTTACGAATAAGTCCACGGGCGAAGTAAAACAGCAGGATATCTTCATGGGCGATTTCCCGCTTATGACAGAAACAGGAACGTTCGTTATCAACGGCGCGGAGCGTGTCGTTGTTTCGCAGCTCGTTCGTTCCCCCGGTATGTACTATGAAGTTCAGACCGATAAAGTCGGCAAAAATAACTATGCCGGCACGGTTATACCTTACCGCGGCGCTTGGCTTGAATATGAAACGGATATGAACGACGTTTTCTATGTTAAGATCGACAAGAACCGCAAAATCCCCGTTACCACGCTTATACGCGCGCTCGACGAGGCTACCTCTACCTCCACCGATATCAAAACGTATTTCGGTGAGGACCCCAAAATTCTCATAACTCTTGAAAAAGACGGTATGCAGAATGAGGCCGAAAAGAACGGCACAACACCTTACGAAGAAGCGCTCAAAGAAATATATAAGAAAATGCGCCCCGGCGAACCCCCGCTTGTTGAAAGCGCACAGCTCCTTCTCAACAACCTTTTCTTCGACCCCAAGCGTTACGACCTCGGAAACGTAGGCCGCTACAAGTTCGATAAGAAGGTTGCCATAGGCAAGCGTATTGCAGGCAGAAAGCTTACACGCCCCATTATCAACCCTATCACGGGCGAAATTCTCTTCGGCGCAGGCGAAGTGCTTACGTTCGACGAAGCTATGTCTGTTGAAAACTCCGGTGTTAACGAAGCGTACGTTGAAATCGAAGAAGGCAAGGAAATCAAGGTCTTCGGCAACGGCATGATAGACCCCGCAGCGGTATTTGGCTGCGACCTTCGCGAAGTGGGCATCAACGAAAAAGTTAAGCTTTCCCTCTTCCTTGAAATGCTTGAGCAGTTTGGCGGCGATTTCGAAGCTATCAAAAAAGAAGCTAAGGAACGCGTAGCAGAGCTTTCCCCCAAGCACATTACGAAAGACGATATTTTTGCTTCTATCAACTACCTTATCTGTCTTTCCCACGGTATCGGCACACCCGACGATATCGACCACCTCGGCAACCGCCGTATCCGCGCGGTTGGCGAACTTATCCAGAACCAGCTCCGCATCGGTTTCTCCAGAATGGATAAGATCGTTAAGGAGAGAATGACCACTCAGGACAGCGAAAACCTCTCCCCCGAATCACTTGTAAACATCAGACCCATCACAACTGCGATCAGAGACCTCTTCGGAGCATCTCCCTTGTCTCAGTTCATGGATCAGAATAACCCCCTGGCAGAGCTTACTCATAAGCGCCGCCTTTCCGCTCTGGGTCCCGGAGGTCTCTCCCGTGACAGAGCATCCTTCGAGGTTCGAGACGTACACTACACCCACTACGGACGTATGTGTCCTATCGAGACTCCCGAAGGTCCCAACATCGGTCTTATCTCCTATCTTGCAAGCTATGCAAAGATAAACGATTACGGCTTTATCGAGGCACCTTACCGTAAGATCGACAAGGCAACCGGTGTTGTTACCAATGAGATCGAATATATGTCCGCAGATCAGGAGGACGGATTTACCGTTGCTCAGGCAAACGAGCCTCTTGACGAAAATATGCGCTTCGTAAACAAGAAGATCACAGCACGCCGCCGTGCAGAGATCCTTGAGGTAGACCCCTCCGAAGCGGATTATATGGACGTATCCCCCAAGATGGTTGTGTCCGTTGCAACCTCTTTCATTCCTTTCCTTGAAAACGACGACAACTCCCGTGCACTCATGGGATCAAACATGCAGAAGCAGGCAGTTCCGCTCATGGTCAACGATGCACCTATCGTTGCAACGGGTATGGAGCACAAGGCGGCTGTTGACTCGGG
>JAFTNI010000022.1 GCA_017451975.1 Clostridia bacterium | reverse complement strand
CACGCTTCGCTTCTATAATTTCCGCGAAAAACAGCATTTTTGCAAAAAAGAAACAGCGAGGTAATGATTTTAGCCGAGCTGCCGCGCGTTATTTTTTCGCTTGAATTTCCTATAGAAGCCGCGCTTTTCGCCGCCGCTTGCTATTTTTCGCCTGTTTACAGCGCAGTTCACTTCCCCTTACTGCTCGCCACCTGCGCGCTCCGCAAAGCCGCCGTGCGCAGAAAATGGTACTTAATGCGCAGAAAATCTGCCGAAAAAAAGTGGTACAGGGTTTTAGGCGTTCTTTTCAAAAACATAGTTTTGCTTGTGGCGCAAATCTGGCTTATTATTATATTTATGCCAATGGTTTTCCCATACTTTTGGATAATAATAAAGCAATACAAGGTTATTGCCAATATACTCATTCTTGTTTTTCTCGTGTTCTTCTCCTGCATTTATGCAAGAGCGATGAAAAAACGGAACGATTTTATAAAAAAGCTACGCACGCTCTGCGAGGAAAAGGGCTTCGAGCTTTCCGAAATTTCGGGTAAATACAGCTTTATTTTCGGCAGAAAAAGCGGTGCGAGCTTTAAAGTAAAGGCGCACGGTAAAGCTTATTCCTGCAAATTTCTCGCCTCCAAAGTCAAAATAATACCCGTAGTTTTCGGTGAAAACGGCGAAGGCGCTTTTCACTACTCCATAAGACTTCGCGGCATACAGCTTCTTAATAAATACGCATATTTTGAATACGGATTTGAAGCCGCAGAGGGCGAGCGTAAAATTTTAATATGCCTGCCCATGCCCGCAAAAATATTCCTCAGGGAAAACGGGCGCGGCACAATTCCCATTTCCTCGGGTGCCACCCTTTGGGAATATAAGCTTTTCACTGCAAGCAACTTCCTGCGCTGCCTGGAATGGAACGCAGTGGAAAAATAAAAAGAGGTAGATTTTATGTTACAAGATAAAAGCGATTTTATAAAAACATCATTTTTATACCTCCTGATGTTGATGCTCATACTATTCATAAACCCATATTTAGGCACTGTGCTGCATACAGTGGTATTCATGTTTATGCCCGGAATTTCAAGCACCGCATATTCATACCTTATAATTGGCATCTGCGGTGCATTTACCGAGATGATACTGCTATTCTTTATTTTTTTCGGAAGCTTCTATAACAATAAGAAAATCGAGTTCAAATCTATTTCTTTATGCTTCGGAAGCGCTTTGATTGTGCAGTTGATAATTGCAACAATAAATTATTTTTATCCGTACACCGCCGGAATGTTGGTTACATATATAAGTGATTTTCTCTATATTAGACTAACGGGAAACCAGCCCATTATGCCAACAGATCCACCAATATACTATTATCTTATAACGACTTTAATAGCAGATATATTGCGTTTTGGAGCAATATTTCTTTCGTTCAGCTTGGCAAAAAGCAAGCAAAAGAAAGAAACCAAAGAAATTTTGGGAAGTAACTATAAAAACTAAAAATAAAAACTCGGGTTACCCCGAGTTTTCTATTTTGCCCTTAAACCGTACCCGTTACCGTAAGCACACTTACGCCCGGGTTTACTATAACCGCGCCCGTAGCGGGGTCGCGGGTATAAGTTGCCGCAGGAACGGTTATCTGCCCCTCTACCGTGGCGAAAAGCCCCGTGGCTTCGCTATAGGTGTAGTTCGTGCCTTCTGCCCACGTTTCGCCATTAAACGTTACCGTAATACCGCCGAGAATGGGGTTAAACGCATCTGTCACCACCACGTTATCCGTAGACACTGCGGGCGCACTTCCCGTGTTCTGAATAACGAAAGTATAAGTCAGCCTTCCGTTTTCCGTTACCGTCGCAGGGGAAAGCGATTTGCTTATGGTAAGGCGAGGCTCGGAAGCCACCGCCACTGTTTCCTCCACGGTTATGGGCGAAAGGTTCGTGCCCGAAACAGTTGCCTGGTTTGTGATAACCGAGCCCGCTTCAAGCGGCGCAAAGCCGTTTGCTCTTACCTCGTATACAAGCGTTGTGTTACCGCCCGCAGGCACGCTTATGCCCGTTACCGTAAGCGGTTCTTCCGCCGTAACCGTAGGCGTGGGGCGCAAAACGCCGTTTTCGAAATAGCGCAGCGAGCCCGCCGTATACGTAAGCGGCGTGAGCGTAAGCGCGTCAAATGCGTATGCGCCGAGGTTATCTGTAAGCGTAAGCCCCGTAAACGTTGCCGCGCCCGAGTTGATGATGTTTATAACGTACGTTACGGTATCGCCCGCAGAATAATCCTCTGTAACAGCGGTTTTCGTAGCGGAAAGCACCTGCACTATCTCGCCCGTTGTGATGTTCGAAGTGGTAGTGTTGCCGTTGTAGGAAAGCACCGCCTGATTATAGAAAGTTGCCATTAATATCCTCCAAAATAATATTGCGAGCGCTTTTCGGCGCTCACAATATTATATGCAAGGGCGCGATTTTGTGCGAAAAAACAGAGGCTCAAAGCCTCTGTTTTAATCTTTCAGTGTGTAATATGTCATCCCAAGCGCGCCCCTGTGAACATTTACGGTTATACCTGCGCCCTCCGCATATTTATCATAGGAATCGGCTCCCACTTCAAATTCAACCAGTTTGCCGTCGATATACGCGGTGAAAAGATATCTTGTATTTTTACCGGTATGCTTCTCCTTTTCCCTAATTCTTGTGCTGTACTCCGCAGGCTTGGAAAAATCCAGCGCCCAGTTTATTTTCTCCGCACTACTCAGGCAAAACATAGCAGCAAGAACAAAAATGAGCACTGAATAGCCTACATTCTTCCACAATCCCATTTCCGCTTTACGTAATGCAAAATATACTATCGCGAAAGTAATCGCCGCGCCTCCCACTACCGCGAGAATTATGCCAAGCGCATTTATTTCCGTTGTTACCGAAAAAACCATACTTATAAGCAACATAAAGACATCTGATATCAGCAACAGCCAGAAGTTCAAGCTCTCATCGTTTTTTGTTTTGAATTCGCGCACTTTATATATAAGATATGCTCCGCAGGCTACCGAATAAGAAAGCGAGATAAGATATGTCACTTTCTTCCAAGGAAGAAAACAGAAAAGCCATATGCACACCGCATATATATAAATCAAAACCGAATATAAATCTTTCCCATCATTTTTTTCGCCATACAAATGTCTCGCTATAGGAGCAGGAAACGAGAACGCGATGCTAAATGCGAACCGTGAAAAAAGAACGTTCTCCGATATTAGCCCCAAAATCATCAGTACAACCGGGCCACCCAGTAAAATGACCCCGTTTATTATATCACGAGTTGACCAAAGCTTAACTTTGTAGCGTTTCCTGCGCCCTGTGTACCTTGCCTTCATTCCCATTCCCCTCCGAATGCTCATCTTATATCAACATTTTATCATATACAAAACAGAAAAACAAGCATATCAGCTTGTTTTTCCAAATAACGTTATTCCTTTTTCGCTCGCGTGTCGCCGAGCTCGATATCAAGCGGCGCATCTATCTCGTCCGACACATATTTTCCGTTCTTTTTGCGTTGCTTCACACATTCCGTAAGCAAATATTCAATTTGCCCGTTTACAGAACGGAAATCATCCTCTGCCCACGCCGCTATGGCGTTGTAAAGCTTGGGCGAAAGGCGGAGCGGTATTTGCTTCTTACCGTTATCTGCCATTAATAAAGGCTGCCGGAGTTAACCACGGGCTGTGCATCGCGGTTGCCGCAAAGCACAACGAGGAGGTTGGAAACCATAGCCGCTTTTCTTTCCTCGTCAAGCTCTACCGTGCCGTTCTCCTGGAGTCTTTCAAGTGCCATTTCCACCATACCAACAGCACCGTCTACGATCATCTTTCTTGCATCGATAATAGCGGAAGCCTGCTGACGCTGGAGCATTACCGCCGCAATTTCGGGGGCATATGCAAGGTAAGTTATGCGCGCTTCCACGATTTCAAGCCCCGCTTCAGCAACTCTTGCCTGAATTTCATCGCGTATACGGGAAGCAACAACGTCGCTGGAGCCGCGAAGGCTGCCGTCGTCTGCCAAGCCGTCGCCAGTTGTGTCCACACCCGGTGCAACGTCATAGGGGTAGATACGAACTACGTTGCGAAGCGCTGTATCGCACTGCAAGGAAAGGTATTCCTTATAGTTATCCACGTTGAAAACAGCTTTTGCCGTATCTACTATTTTCCATGTAACCGCTATGCCGATTTCAACAGGGTTGCCGAGGCAATCGTTTATTTTCTGGCGGTTATTGTTGAGAGTCATAATTTTGAGCGAAAGCTTCTTTTCAATAGCACCCGCAGCAGCCTGACCGTTTGACTGAACCGGAGAGGAAAGCGTTTTAACGTCGCCGCTTTGGTTAAGCTGCGTTTTTGCCGCAGGGTTTACGGAAACGCAGAAGGGGTTTATGGCGTAAAAGCCCTCGCCCTTGAGCGTGCCTATATACTTACCGAAAAGCGTGAGCACGAGCGCCTCCTGCGGTTTGAGCACGCGCAAGCCGAGAAGCGGTATCCAGCCAATGCAGCAAATAACAAGCGGCAGCGCGGGCATTGCACTTTCGTCGCCAAATATGCCGATAAATGAAATAAACATAACAAGCATTACGATTTCAAAAAGTATAGTCAAAATAAGAACGAGCATACCTGTTTTTTTACCGTTTAAAATTTTTTCTTCCATTGCAAAAATCTCCTTATCTGTTTGATATCTTAATGATATCATAAAGATTGTGATTTGTCAAGGGGGAAAAGCAGAAAAACTCGGATTTCTCCGAGTTTTTTGCTTTTTATTTAGTTTTTAGTCCATTTTGCATAGAGCGTGAAAGGTTCCATGCCCTTCTGAATAACAGTATTCATATCATAGGGCTTTGTGAATCCTTCATCATAGTACCAGCCTTCAAACGTATAGCCCGGCTTATCCATAAGCGCACTGTTTACAACGAGCTTATTGCCAAACGTTACTCTCAATTCATATGCACGGTCGGGATCTGTAAGACCTCTGTAGAGAGATACCTTAATGTAGTTCTGCTCTCTCGGCGCCGTGTTCGTGCTAGTGCTGTTTTTGGCAATAACACCGCCGTGGTCGCTGTTAACATACGTCATAAAATAATACTTCGTCTGCGGCTGCAAGCCTTCAAACGTTGCGGTAAACTTGCCGTCTGCACCAACTTCAACATCTTTGCGTACAACGTTTTCCGTGAAATCTGCGTTTGAGGAAATGAGAATTGCAGCTTCTGTTATTTCAGCGGCGTTGTATGCTTTTATTTCGCCCTGAAGTGTGAGCGTATTGTGCGTTTTTGCTGCGTAGTCTGCGGAAATAATGGGAGCGAAATCTTTTCTGCCGTCCTGCGAGCCGGAAATTTTTATGGTCATTTCTTCGCCGGGAGCGCTGAGCACTTCAATGCGGAGGTTATAGTTTTTGTCGCCTTCCCATTTGCTGGGGTAAGAGTTGAGCGACTGAACGCCCTTAGTTACAGAGCGGAACTTGCCCGATTCGAAAACAGCCTTGGAAAGGTCTGCTTCATCGTAGTAGTAGAACGGGTCTGCAGGGTTCGTAATTTCCATATATCTGCCGTCTGCGTCATAGCCCGTGCGGAAAAGCGGAACTATAGCAGGGTCGTGGCGCGTGCCGTTGAGAGATGTGGACGTGGAAGCACTTCCCTCTACAAAGTATCTGTCTGTAAGTGTCTGGTCAATATGCCAAACCATAATACCACCCTTGGAGCTGCCGCTTGTAAGGTATGTTTCAAAACCTGTTTTAAGGCGAACCTCAACAAGGTAATATTCCTTCGGGTCGGGCGTATTTACTCTGAGAATAACGTAATTGTTCGTGGTTGTAGAGGATATGGTGTAAACACCGTCGCCTACAGTTTGGTATTCTGCCCAACCAAGGTAAATTCTATGGAATGGGTCGAGGTATGCGGGCATGGAACCTCCCTTAAGGTGGTTACCGTTGCATTCGAGCGAGAAATCGTATGCACGGGGCCAGCCTGCAACACCGGAGCCTGTGTGGCCGTTGCGTTTCGTATCGTAAAGGTCCTCTGCGCCGAGGTTGTGAGCAAGCTCGTGAGCAGGCGTGCCTATCTGCGTTACAACGGGGGGCTGCTTCGTGCCGTTACGGAACTCGTATTCACCGATATTAGTTACCTTAGAGAAAGTAACACCGTCACGCGTGCCGGGCAAGCCCTGAGATGTGCCGTGAACCTGGAAGGGGAACTGAGCAATAGTAGATGTGCCCGTGGAAACGTCTACACCGGAGTTAAGGATAACGCAAGCGAATTCTGTTTCGTCGAGCTTGTTGTTGCCGTTGGCATCGAGCTTTTTATAGTCGATATATTCGTCTGTAGCATCAACTATTTTCTTGATTGTTGCCTGTGCGTCGAGCAAGCCGGGTGTGCCGGCAACCGCACCCGGGTGGGGGATATTAACCGTAACCTCAAGGCAACCCTCGGCAACTCCGCCTTCGGGAACCTTGTCGAGCTGTATGGGTGCGAAGCAGAATGCGCCCATTGTCATTTCGAGGTAGTAGTTTGTAAGCGAATAACCGTCGCCAAAATAGAGGTCGTAGTGCTCTTTAAGGTCTGTGCCTGCCCACTGTTCGCCCGTGGCTTTAATACCTTCGGGGTTTTCAGCGTCGAAATCGTCAACTCCGTTGCCGTTGGCATCGAAGTTTACAAGGATTATAAGAAGCGGAATTTTCTTTGTTTCCGTAACGGGTGTGGCATTGATTTTAACTGCGTTTGCCGCTTCGTCAAGCGAAATTTTTATCTCTTCTTCCGTAACTGTGGGTACTGTTACAGTAGAAGGTGTGTTTGTACCGCCTGTTGTAGATGTCGTGCCCGTTGTACCCGTGGTAGCACCGGAGTCAGTCGTGCCTGTAGAAGCGGAAGTTCCTGCGGTTGTGCCCGTAGTGCCGCTCGTAGTAGTGCTGCTGTCGCCGCAAGCACAGCAAAGAACGAGAAGCATTGTGGCAAGCACAAGCGCGCCTATACGTTTTAATTTCATTTTGTTTTCCTCCTTTGAAAGTTTATGAAATCATTGTTTAAAGTGTAACATATATCTGAAGCTTTGTCAAGCCGATGTGTGCAAATTAACTTAAACAGCGCTCTGTTTT
>JAFTNI010000187.1 GCA_017451975.1 Clostridia bacterium | reverse complement strand
GAAACGGGTGCCGTCCGCCCGGTGCTGGGCCAGATGTTCCGCATAGCTGGGTGCATCCAGATAAAAATCCCGGTACTGATCGTGGATGCCGAACACAAAACCCAGCCGCCGCGCCGAGCATGGGGTTGAGCTCAAGCCCTGCCCAAACGAACGCGCCCGCCGCAACGGGAATGCAAATAGCGTTATATATGAACGCCCAGAAAAGGTTTTCGTGAATGGTGCGCAGTGTTCTGCGGCTGAGCCTTATCGCCGCACTTACGTCGGAAAGCTTGCTGTTCACAAGCACGATATCTGCCGCGTCTATGGCAACGTCTGTGCCCGCGCCGATGGCTATGCCGACGTCTGCGCGAGTGAGCGCGGGGGCATCGTTTATGCCGTCGCCAACCATGGCAACCTTGCCGTATTTACCAAGTGCCTTTATAACGTTTTCCTTGCCATCGGGCAGCACGCCCGCCACAACCTCGTCTACGCCGACCTTTGCGCCTATAGCCTCTGCCGTTTTTCTGTTATCGCCCGTAAGCATAACCGTGTGTATGCCCATACCGCGCATTTCTGCAATAGCGCGCGCGCTATCCTCTTTAACCGTGTCTGCAACGGCGATTATGCCGTAAAGCTTGCCGCCGCGCGCAAAATACATAGGTGTTTTGCCCTCGCGCGCCAAAGCCTCGGCGCGTTCGCGCGCACTTGCGGGGATTTCCGCCTTTGCGGAAACAAATTTTGCGTTGCCGCCGTGCGCCTCTGCGCCGCCGATAACGGCGGAAAGGCCGCCGCCCGCGAAAATTTCAAAGCTTTCGGTTTCTTCGGCTTTTGCGCCCGTTTCCTCCGCTTTTTTGATTATCGCTCTGGCAAGCGGGTGCTCGCTCTTTTTCTCTAAGCTATAGGCAAGAGCAAGAAGCTCCTCTTCGCCCGCGCCCATCGGCACTATATCTGTAACAGAGGGCTCGCCCTTCGTTATAGTGCCCGTTTTATCGAGCGCAACTATCTGCACTCTGCCCGCGTTTTCAAGCGAAACCGCGTTTTTGAAAAGTATGCCGTTTTTCGCGCCTATGCCGCTGCCCACCATTATGGCAACGGGGGTTGCAAGCCCCAGCGCGCACGGGCAGCTTATAACAAGCACGGAAATAGCCCTGGCAAGCGCAAAGCCCACGCTTTCACCCACCGCAAGCCATACCGCCATCGTAACAAGCGCAATGGAAATAACCACAGGCACGAATATGCCCGAAACCTTATCGGCAATTTTGGCGATAGGCGCTTTCGTTGCCGCCGCATCGCTCACCATTTTTATTATCTGCGAAAGTGTAGTATCCTCGCCAACGCGCGTTGCCTCACACTTGATAAAGCCCGATGTATTGAGCGTTGCCGCGCTGACGGCTTCGCCCTCTGCCTTATCAACGGGTATGCTCTCGCCCGTAAGCGCAGATTCATCGAGCGCGCTGTGCCCTTCTATAATAACGCCGTCTACGGGCACGTTTTCGCCCGGGCGCACTATAAATACGTCGCCCTTGCGTACGTTTTCCACGGGCACGGTTTCTTCCTTGCCGCCGCGCACGACCGTTGCCGTTTTCGGCGCGAGCTTCATAAGGCTTTTTAGCGCATCTGTCGTTTTGCCCTTGGAGCGCGCCTCCAGCATTTTGCCGAGCGTTATAAGAGCGAGTATCATCGCCGCAGATTCAAAATAAAGCTCGTGCAGGTAATGCTCGGGGTGATCTGCCACCGTCATGGCAAAGAGCGCGTAAACGCTATAGCCAAACGATGCCGCCGAGCCCAGCGCTACGAGCGTATCCATATTGGGCGAACGGTTTATAAGCCCTTTCACGCCATTTATAAAGAATTTCTGGTTTATCACCATTACCGTAACCGCAAGCAAAAGCTGGGTAAGCGCAAGCGCTACGGGGTTGCCCTCGAAAAAGGCGGGCAGCGGAAAACCCCACATCGTGTGCCCCATAGAAACGTACATAAGAAGCAAAAGAAACGCAAGCGAGGATATAAGCCTTTTTATAAGCTTCGGCGTTTCCCTGTCTTCAAGCGCATCTTCGCCCTGCGCGGCCTTTGCGGCGCTGCCCTTTTTGCTTGCGCCGTAACCCGCGTTTTTCACGGCTTCGATAATAGCGCTTTCGCTCGCCGTGCCCTCCACGCCCATGGAGTT
>JAFTNI010000186.1 GCA_017451975.1 Clostridia bacterium | reverse complement strand
CCTGCTCTATTTCCCGATATTTTTTCTTCAAATTAACTTGGATACGTTTTGAAGAATTTTATTAAGAATTAGAAATTGCATTTTCAAAAATTCTTCTTACGTCTGATTAAAGCAAAATCAACGAAACCGAACTTCGGTTTCGTTGACTGAAAAGTTTTATGTGTTTTTCTGCAAAGCGCGTTCAAGCCAAATCATTCCGATATCGAGCGCATCGTAAAGACCGGATTTTTCTCCCTGCTTTATAATTTTGTTTTTTTCCTCTGTAGAAAGTATCTGAACGAGAATTTTGTCGGGAACCTCAACCCCGTTCACTTTTTTATTTGTAAGTATCATAAGGAACAAATAATATTTATCCTCCATATTACCATAGCAGATAATATTATTCTCTCTTACAAGAGGCTTCCCTCTGAACGTAATATATTTTCCTTCAAACGGTATTTTTGTATCCATTATATTTGAATCCTTTCTGTAGTTAATTTATGTAATAATGACAATTTGATTTTTTTGGTCAATTGCCATCTTTAAAAACAATTTCTCCTGTTTTGTGGAACCCTAGCTGCTCGCGCGCATATTTCTCTATATATTCCTTTTCGCTCAAAGTAAATTCATAGTTAAGCTCGTCAACAGTATCCTGGTGAGCTTTAAGTTCCTCATTAAGCTTTGCGTATTGCTCGTTAAGCGCATTTATCTGCGAACGAAGCGCGAATATTATTATTACCAAAAAAATTACGATTACCGCCACGATTATCGCAGGGAAAAAATTCTTTTTCTTAATCATATGTAAAAAATCCTTTTCTTGATTTCATTAATATGCGTACAATACGTTTTTTTGAGTATGACCTTAATTTACGTTTCTCCAATGAATTTACCAATGGCACCAAAGTGATATTAATTAAAAAAGAGATAATGTTTACAAGTGAGAGCCATACAAGTCTTACAGGATATATTATAATATAAAAACTCCAATAAAACAAGCATCTTAGCAAAAATATAATTCTTATTGAAAAATAGGATGTGATCTTTCCGGCTGTGAAAAAATAGAGTGCTGCCCCAATGAAGGTGCAGAAGATAAAATAAATTCGCACAACGCCGCCGTTTACATGATATATAAACAAAACCTCGCCTATAGTCGCAATTATCCAAAAAGCGATGTCCTCGGCAAAAGTAAGCGCCGCATCGGAAACTTCGCTAAATTTTTTCAGTATGTTTTTTTGTTTCTTATTTTTTCTTTCCGGTATTTTAATAAGTTCATAAAATTTTCCGCTTGGTACAAGGTAAGGCACTCTGGCAATTCTTAATATTCTGAAAATATCATATATAATGCCAAAAAGCACTCCTAAAAGCATTGCGTTTACAAAAGCGGAATATTCGCCGTAAAATTCGGTTATCATTTAAACATTCTCGCCAAAAATCCGCTTTTTTGCGCAGGAGTTCTTTCACAGTATGAAAGGCTATCTATTTTCCCCTCAATAGTTATATCTCCGCTTGAAACGTTCATGCTTATAATATGAAGCCCTTCGCCCTCTGCGAGCAATGCGCCGTCAGAGGTGTTGAGATATACAGAGTTTTCATCTGAACTTATTATATCCAGAACGCCGGAAACCTGAAGCTCCGCGCGTTTTTTCAGCGAAACCGCTGTAGAATAAATTTCTTTTTGCTGTTCCATATCTTTCTCCTATAATATAAAAAATATTATTAAAAGATATGAAAAAATAAAAGAAAATATTACTGTTCAAGCACTTCAAAAAGGCTTGAAGCATCATTT
Source organism: Clostridia bacterium (assembly GCA_017451975.1). Classification (GTDB taxonomy): domain Bacteria; phylum Bacillota; class Clostridia; order Oscillospirales; family CAG-272; genus UMGS731. The sequence continues at coordinate 13,694 of JAFTNI010000186.1, read as the reverse complement.
TTTAATGTGTGTTCCTTTATATCTGTAACTTTAACGCGAAGTGTTTTTTCGCCAAAAGTAATTTCTATAATATCTCCGATTTTAACATCGTAGGAAGCTTTGGCATCTCTGCCGTTTACTTTTACGTGTGCGGAATCGCACGCATTATTTGCAACGGTACGGCGTTTTATAATGCGGGAAACCTTTAAATATTTATCGAGTCGCATGGTTTACCTCTTAATTTAAAACAGAGCCGCAGATGAAGCGACTCTGTTTCCATAATAATTAAAATTACTTATTCACCGATTCTTTGAGCGATTTGCTTGCAGAGAATGCGGGATATTTTGCCGCAGGAATTGTGATTTGTTCTTTTGTTTTGGGGTTTCTGCCTTTTCTTTCTGCTCTCTGTTTAACTTCAAAAGAGCCAAGACCGGAAATTTGCACTTTTTCTCCGTTCGAAAGAGCCTGTTCAATAGAAGCTACAAAAGCTGTGATAACAACGTCAACGTCTTTCTTTTTCATGCCTGTAGAATCAACTATTGTTTCTATCAACTGTGTTTTATTCATAAAAATATCCTCCGTAAAATTAAATAAAGTAATATTCTGATTTCATAAATTCATTACATATTAAGTATATCATTAAAATGATATTTTTACAATACCTTTATGTAAAAATCCCTAATTAATCTGAAAAAATTAACAATTTATTATTGATTTATTATAAATAAAACTCAGAAAAGCGAAATCTGGCTTGTTTCCGAAAGACCGTCTAGCGCCCCGTTAACCTGCAAAAGTTCGATTATTGCTTTTGAAACTCCAGTACGCTCGCGGAAGTCCTCAACGGAAAGGTATTCGCCGCCGCTGCGGGCATCTACAATGCTTTGCGCCGCCGCATCGCCAAGGCCAGGCAGCGAAGAAAAAGGAAGCCTTATTTTTCCGTCTTCGGGAAGATAATATTTAGAATCCGATTTGTATATATCAACAGGAAGGAAGTTATATCCGCGCGCCAAAAACTCGTATGCCATAAGCATAGCGGAATATGTATCGTTATCTTTTTGCGTTGCTTCCTTGCCTTTGTTCTTGATATCGTTGAGCGTTTGCAAAATAGAATCTTTTCCGCGGATAGCAAGCTCACCGTCAAAACCGCCGGGAGCGGCACTCCAATATCCGCAGTAAAACGCAAGCGGCATATGAACCTTGTACCATCCTATACGGATAGCACTCATAACGTAAGCGGCAGCGTGCGCCTTCGGGAACATATATTTTATCTTTTTACAGGAATCTATGTACCAATCCGGCACGTTCGATTGGCGCATTTCCGCTTCAAATTCAGGCGTTAAGCCTTTGCCTTTTCTAACCATTTCCATGATTTTGAAGGCATGGCTTTTTTCAACGCCATAGCGTATCAAAGCAAGCATAATATCATCTCGTGTACCGATAACGCTTGAAATCGTGCAAATGCCTTTGCGTATAAGCTCACTTGCGTTGCCAAGCCATACGTCTGTACCGTGGGAAAGGCCTGAAATCTGCAAAAGGTCGGCAAAATTCTTCGGTTTTGTGTCTTCAAGCATCTGCATAACGAATTTTGTTCCGAATTCAGGTATGCCCAAAGTGCCGAATTTTATACCGATTGCCGAAAGGTCGCAACCCAAAATTTCCTCGGATACGAAAATTTTGTACGTATCGGGGTCATTCATAGGCACATCGAGCACACTCGTGTCTGAAAAGCGCTCGATAAGTTTATATTTGGTCGGAATATCATGGCCGAGTTCGTCAAGTTTAAGAAGCGTATCGTGTAAATACGAGAATGTAAAATGCGTTGTAACTATATCGGAATTCGGGTCGTCTGCAGGGTGCTGTACGGGGCAGAAATCGTAAATTTCATATTCCTTTGGTACAACAACTATACCGCCCGGGTGCTGACCCGTGGTTCTACGCACGCCAACGCAACCCGTAATAACGCGGTTTATTTCAGATTTGTTTACGACAATATTCTTGTCTTCCATATATTTTACAACAAATCCATATGCAGTTTTATCGGCAAGTGTGCCTATAGTGCCCGCGCGAAAAACGTTTTCTGCGCCAAAAAGGTCTTCGGTATATTTGTGTACCTTGCCTTGTACATCACCCGAAAAGTTAAGGTCTATATCGGGAGATTTATCTCCATAGAAGCCCAAAAATGTTTCAAAAGGTATATCATGACCTTCATTTATAAGCTTTTTGCCGCATACAGGGCAATTTCTATCCGGTAAGTCGAAGCCGGAACCGACGGTGCCGTCGGTATAAAATTCGGAAAAATGGCATTCTGGGCAATAATAGTGCGGCGGCAAAGGGTTAACTTCTGAAATGCCGCCCATAGAGGCAACGAAAGATGAACCAACCGAGCCTCTGGAGCCTACAAGATAACCGTTATCTTCGCTGAATTTTACAAGCTTTTGAGCAATCATATAAAGCACGGCAAAGCCGTTTTTGATGATGGACGTAAGCTCGTTTGAAAGCCTGTTTTCTACAAGTTCGGGGAGCGGATTTCCATACATACTGTGCGCTCTTTCATAGCACATACGGTGCAGATCTTCCTCTGCCCCTTCCATTTTAGGCGTAAATGTGCCCTCTGGGAAAGGACGTATATCGCCCGATATCATATCTGCAATTTTATTTGTATTTGTTACAACAACTTCATATGCTTTCTCTTCACCGAGATATTCAAATTCTTTAAGCATTTCTTCTGTGGTGCGGAAATAAAGGTGAATATCTCTGTCGGCATCGGAAAATTTTTGCCCCGCAAGCAAAACCTTGCGGTAAATTTCATCCTCATAATTAAGAAAATGCGCGTCACAAGTTGCAACAACGGGCTTTCCTAGCTCATCGCCCAGCTTGACTATTGTTCTGTTGAGCTCTCTCAAGCCTTCTTCGTCTGCAACAGTTCCTTTTTCTATAAGGAAAGAATTGTTGCAAATAGGCTGAATTTCAAGGTAATCGTAAAAATCAGCCATAGCCAAAAGGTCATCCCACGGCTTGTTTTCAAGCACTGATGTAAAAAGCTGGCCTGCTTCGCAGGCGGAGCCGATAATTATACCTTCGCGGTGTTCTTCCAAAACGGTTTTCGGCACACGAGGCACTCTTTTATAATATTCAAGATAACCTTTTGAAATTATTTTATACAAGTTTTTTAGCCCTACTGCGTTCTGTGCGTACAAAATAATATGGTACGTTTTCAAAGAAAGCGGATCGGTGCTTTTATTCATAGCAAGTGACATCTGGCTCGGTGTATAAATGCCTTCGCCTGCAAGCTTTTCTACCATTCTATAAAATATTTTGGCGCACATTTCGGCGTCATCGCTTGCTCTGTGGTGGTTAAATTCGCCTATATTGAAATACTCTGCTATGATATTGAGCTTGTGCTTTTTGAGGTCGGGGTTTGCAAAACGCGACATAGAAACCGTATCAAGGTAAGGATTATTGAACGGTATACCATTATCCTCTGCTACCTTTCGTATAAAGCTCATATCAAACGAGGCATTGTGTGCAATAAGCATTCTGTCGCCGATGAATTTTATGAAATTTGCCACTGCTTCGCTGTCTTTGGGCGCGCCCTTTACCATTTCATCGGTAATCCCCGTAAGCTTTACGATCTCTGCGGGAATGGTTGTTTCCGGGTCTACAAAGGTTTGAAAACGTTCTAAAACTTCGTTATTTTTTACCAGAACAGCGCCTATTTCGGTTATTTTGCAATTTAAGGGCGAAAGCCCTGTGGTTTCGATATCGAATACTATGAATTCATCGTCGAAGCTTGCTTTGTCGCTTCCGAAAATAGCTTTTGCGGTATCGTCTACAAAGTATGCTTCTACACCATAGAGCACTTTTATATGCTTATCGTCTTTTCTGAGCTTTTCTACTGCAAGCATTGCTTCCTGGTATCCCTGAACGTTACCGTGGTCGGTTATGCCTATTGCGGGATGACCGAATTTCTGCGCTGTTTTTACAGCTACATCGGGAGGAATAGTTGCATCCATAGAGGACATATTCGTATGCAAATGAAGCTCTACACGCTTCACGGGGGCATTATCTTCTCGTGCTTTTTTCTTTATTTCCATAACAGAATACGGCGTAAGAACGTTTTCGTTTTCAAACTCATCAAAGGCATATTTGCCTTCGATTGCAAGCACGGCGCCGTCTTTAAGCTTTAAAAATTCCTGCTCGCCGCGCTCTTCCGAAACAAGCTTTTTAACTGTAACAGAACCGTTTCTGTCGGTTAATCCAAAGGAAACAGAAAAGTTGCCTTTCTTTTTCATTTCCTTTACGTTTACGCCGAAAATTTCGCCCACCAAAGTGATATTGTTCACGGCACGTGTCAAATTAGCTATTGTTATAGGTTGAATATTGAAGTTTCTGCCAAAAATCACTTTAGGATCACTTATATCAAATACCATAAAGCCTGCGTGCAAAAAACCTTCTTCATCTATATACGCATTTTTGCTCTCGTTAAGAAGTGTTGTTTTTACGGCTTTCGGCGCCGCGTTGTATTCCATTACGGGTGCATTACTGCCAGCATTTTTAGAGGCGGAAACTGCTGCTTTTTCGGCTGTTTCCATTGCTGCCTTAGATGGCGGTGCATCTGTATCGGAAAATCTGCGCGCAGAAAAAGAACGTATCTGGCTCTGAATCGTTTCGTCAAATTCAATATCAGCTGTTTCGGAATGTGTGAAATCTATTTCGCATTTAACGCCGAATTCACGGAATATTATACCCGAAAGCTTTTTCTCCATTTGAGCGCACTTAACAAAATCGACTGCACCCTCGCCCACGTTCAGATGAATGGTTATTTTATTTCCTACTCTGTCAAATGTGCATTTAGGCAAAAAACTGCGAGAAACGGCATCGGTTTTTTGTGCTTCAAAAAGCACTTCTTTAAAGCTTTCATCGTTAAAAAGCTCGGAATCGTACTTGGGATATATTTTTGCATAATTCAGCATATATGCCTTCATTATCTCCCGTTCCGTTGTGTAAATTTTTCTATATGGTATCACAAACGGGAAATAAACGTCTGCTTCAACGGCTCTTTCAGCTTTGGCAACGCGCAAATTACCGGCTAATCTGCCTATATCGGTAATTTCACGGCTTTCCGGCGAAAAGTTGCACCTTTGAAAAGCAGCGGAAAGGGTTTTTGAACTTTCCATTTTATTTTCCATCCTTTTTATTTTTATATAATAGTATTTATAGACTAAAAATTCCGTTATTCACGGAATTTTTAGGTTTTTTAGATAAGTTTTCTTATTTCATTCAGAAGCTCGTCTACTATATTGGCTTCTGCAATTTTTCTTATAGTTTTGCCGTGAGCAAAAAGCAATGCTTCGTGTTCACCGCCTGCAATGCCGATATCTGCCTCACGTGCTTCTCCGGGTCCGTTTACGACACATCCCATAACCGCAACGGTGAGGTTTCTGCTCGGTGCGGGAAGCTCGGGCAGTTTTTTTTCGATCTCTTCACATATTTTTATAAGGTCGATTTTAGTGCGTCCGCAAGTGGGACATGAGATAATATTTATATATTTTTCATCTGTCAGTTCGAGTGCGCGAAGAAGCTTTTTCGCATAATAAACCTCTTGCACGGGGTTATCTGTAAGCGAAATTCGTACAGTATCGCCTATACCGGAAAGCAAAAGTGAGCCTATTCCTGCGGCGGATTTTATAAGACCGCTTTCTCCCCTGCCCGATTCGGTAACACCGATATGCAAAGGATAATTACATTTTGAGGCAACTATTTCGCTTGCCTTATTCATTTTATCAACATGGCTTGATTTTATGGAGATTACAATATCGTCAAAATCAAATCTTTCAAGAAGTTCTGCGTGGTAAAGCGCACTTTTTGCAAGTGCTTCGGGCGTGGGCGCGCCGTATTCCTTGAGAATATGCGGTTCAAGAGAACCGGAATTAACGCCTATTCTTATGGGAATATTTTTGCTTTTGCAAGCAAGAGCAACTGCTTTTATATTCTCTATAGAGCCGATATTACCGGGGTTTATGCGTATTTTATCAACGCCTGCATCTGCCGCTGCAAGCGCAATTTTATAGTCAAAATGTATATCTGCCACCAAAGGCACGGAAATTCCGCGTTCTTTAAGCGCCGCAATCGTGCGCGCTGCGGAGATATCGGGCAAAGCAAGGCGCACTATATCACAGCCTGAATTCTGCAATGCCAGAACCTGCTCGTAAGTAGCATTTACATCATGTGAATCTGTATTCGTCATAGATTGAACGGAGATTTTAGCATCGCCGCCGATATAAACGCCGCCTACTTTAACTTTTTTTGTTTCTCTTCTTATTTCGTTATAATTCATAAAGTTACTTCCCCGCTAAATTCTGAATTAATGTGCCAATATCTTTAACAGTTATAAACGCCATAAAAGAAAGAAGTATAATCATGCCGGCAAGGTTTATATATCCTTCCAGTTTTTTATTAACGGGGCGTCTTATCACGAGCTCTATAAGAAGCACGATAAGTCTGCCGCCGTCGAGCGCCGGAATGGGAAGAAGGTTCATTATGCCGAGGTTCATTGCAATAAATACGAAAATATACCAAAGCTGGTATGCGTCTGTTTTTGCTGCATCGGCGATAACCGTCGTAACCCCAACAGGGCCTGAAAGATCTTCTACACCGTATGTGCCCGAAACAAGATCGGAAAGTGAATCTATGAGCATACGGATTGTAAGCCAAGATTCAAAAAAGCCGTTTTTTATAACTGTACCGAGTTTTTTTTCAGCAATATCAACATAGAAATCTGCCTTGCCGTATACATAGCCCGAAGTATCGTCTGTTGCAACTGCAAATACAACGCCTGTAAGCTCTTTTACTTCGCCGTTTCTTATAACGGTTATGTCCACAGGTTTAGTGCCGTATCTGCTGATAAAATAGCCCAGCTCCCTGGTTATATGAACGCTGTTTCCGTTAACTTCGGTCACAACATCACCTATCTGCAAGTCGTAATCGGGCGATACAGCGCCCTCTTTGAACTTTGAAATTTGTGTTGAGCCTATTTCGGGCGTGCTGGCAACAATTATAAACATTACTATAAAAGCAATCAATATATTTGATGCAGAACCTGCCACGGTTATTATCATTCTTTGCCAAACGGGCTTTTTATCGAAAGCATTGGGGTTATCGCTTTCCTCGTCCTCGCCCGCCATGCTAACGTAACCGCCGATGGGGAGCGCGCGGAGAGAATATACTATAGCTGTTTTTTTGGAAGTCCAAGAAAAAATCTTCGGCCCCATACCTATAGAAAACTCATTTATTGCCACGTTGAATATTCTGGCTGTAATATAATGACCAAGCTCGTGAACAAATATCAAAAGTCCGAACAAAAGAATTGCTATAATAATATACATTAAAAACCTCTCTGTTTTGATTTGCCGACCAAATCAAATTAATATGTATAAACCTCAATAGGTTTACATTGTATAATTATTATTCCTTCAGGGATAATATTATTCGCAAAAATTGCTTATTTCAAAAGCTCTACGCCAAGCACGGTCACTATAGCAGTGATTATAGGCGCAACTGCAATAATAGAGTCAAATCTGTCCATAATGCCGCCATGACCGGGCAAAACCTTGCCGTAATCCTTTATTCCCTGCTCGCGCTTGATAAAAGACGTAACCAAGTCGCCAAGCTGAGAAACAACAGCTATACCAACGGCGGAAATCGCCATAGCAACGTAATTTACAGTAACGTTATCTGCAAATTTTGCAAGGCAAACACCGTAAACAAGGAAACCTATAACTGCGCCGAGAACACCGCCTATAGCACCCTCTACCGTCTTTTTGGGGCTTACCTGAGGTATAAGCTTGTGCTTGCCTATGGCAACACCAACGAAATACGCAAAAGAGTCTGTGCACCAAGAGCCAATAAAAATAAGATAGAAAAGATACGTTCCCATTTCCACATAGCGCAAACCGATTATAGAAAGGAAGCCGCATATAACGTAAAGCACCGTTGCAACGTGAGCCGCTGCTGCGGTATATTTAACCTTACCCGTATTGAACATAGATGCCACGAATACGATAAACGCGAAAGCAAACGCCGCACAAACAAGATAAGGTATATACATACTTGTTCCGCGGAAGAATATCGTTATAAGGGTTGTGCCTATAGCGAAAAGATACGTGGGTATAGAGATAAACCACACCTTGCGCACGCTGAAGCAACCGCACATTTCATCGGTAGCTATGAGTGCAAGCGCCCCTATAACCGCCATAAAAACATATTTTCCTATTTCATGCCCTGAAAAAACGAGAATGGGCAAAAAAAGCGCAAAGGCAACAACGCCTGTAATTATTCGTTTAAGCATATCAAACGCCTCCAAATCTTCTTTTTCTGTTATTGAACTGTTCTATCATACCGTCTATTTCCTTATCTGTAAGGTCGGGCCAAAGCGTATCTGTAAAGAAGAGTTCCGCGTAAACAGATTGCCACATAAGGAAATTTGAAAGGCGCATTTCGCCGCCTGTACGAACTATCATATCGGGCGGCGGGCAAACGCCGGAATAAATGTTATTTGTAATATCATCTTCGGTAAACTCTGTTTTTCCTTCGGCTATGAGCTTGTTTACCGCATCAACTATTTCAGCTCTGCCTCCGTAGTTTATGGCAATGCAAAGCTTTTTGGGGCGTGTGCGTGTTTCATCCTCCAAAAACTCCATTTTCTCGCGCATTTCAGCTGAAAAGGGGGCCTTTGAACCAAGAAAAACTATGCCGACATCTTTATCGAGCGATTTTTTTGCATCGTCAAGATAATTCATAAAAAGCTTCATTATAGCATTGACTTCCTGTGCGGGGCGCTTCCAGTTTTCGGTGGAAAAAGCGTAGAATGTAACATTAGGTATGCCAAGTTCGTAGCAATGGGAAGCTACTTCCTTGAATTTTTTTGCACCGAACGTATGACCGTATTCGCGCGGCATCATTCTTTTTTTTGCCCATCTGCCATTGCCATCCATAATGAATGCTATATGCTTTATTTCATTTTGCATTTCCATAAAACTATACCTCTAATCGCAGTAACCGCCGTTTTCGACGGCGGTTACCAAATTGTCAAAAAACATTAAATAGACATAACGTCTTTGTTTTTCTTTTCTGTTATAGCGTCGATTTTTGCAATGTAATTGTCTGTAAGCGTCTGTACGTCTTTTTCAGAGGTTTTCTGTTCGTCTTCCGTCATTTCGCTGTTCTTTTTCATAGCTTTGATCTTATCGTTAGCTTCACGGCGAACGTTTCTTACGGCAACCTTTGCAGCTTCGCCCATTTTTGTTACGTCCTTGGAGATTTCTTTTCTCTTTTCACCTGTGAGCGCGGGGAATGCAAGTCTGATGCATTTGCCGTCGTTCTGAGGGGGGATACCGAGGTCGCTTTCGTTGATAGCTTTTTCAACTACTTTAAGCATATTGCTTTCCCAAGGTGTGATGATAATTGTGCGTGCATCTGCAACTTTAACTTCGCCAACCTGGTTAACGGGTGTGGGCATGCCCCAGTAGTCAACTCTGATTTTGTCGAGAACCTTGGGGTTAGCGCGACCTACGCGGATTGTTTCAAGCTCTGCTTCATAGCCTGTAACGAGCTTCTGCATTTTTGCTTCAAATGCCTTTGTATCGAGTTTCATTATTTTTCTCCTCCTACTATTGTTCCTATTTTTTCACCGCAAACAGCTTTTATGATATTGTTGGGGTCGTCAAGACCGAAAAGAAGTATCGGAATTTTATTTTCCATACTGAAGGATGTTGCTGTGAAATCGAGAACCTTAAGTTCGTTTTTAAGAATATCGATATAATCAATGCTGGGGATCTTCTTCGCGGACGGGTCTTTTTTCGGATCTGCCGTGTATACGCCGTCAACGTTCTTTGCAAGAAGAACTATTTCTGCGCCGATTTCTGCGCCGCGCAAAACAGCCGCCGTATCTGTCGAGAAAAAGGGGCTTCCTATGCCGCAGCCGAAAATAACAACTTTGCCGTGCTCAAGATGCGCAACAGCTTTGTTGCGTATATAGGGCTCTGCAAAAGCTTTCATTTCAACAGCCGTCATAACTCGTGCGGGTGCTCCGAGATTTTCCAGCATATCCTGAATGGCAAGACAGTTTATAACTGTTGCGAGCATACCCATATGGTCTGCGCGCGTGCGATCCATGCCTTCGCCCTGTCTTCCGCGCCAGATATTACCTGCGCCCACAACAATGGCAACCTGTGTACCCATATCCGTGCACTTTTTAATTGTACCGCAGATAGTTTCGAGAAATTCTTTATCGATTATCTCGCTTCCGCCTGCCATAAGTGCTTCGCCGGATAATTTTACCAAAACTCTTTTATATTTCGGTGTATCCATTATTATTCACCTCCGCCTAAATTTGGCTATATGATACAATTATAATTTTACCTTAAAATTTGCACTTTGTAAATATGTTTTTTGAAAAAAAAGAAAAACAGACCGAAATTAACGGTCTGTTTTTTAATTTTTTACACTTTTTTCGATTTTTAAGATATTGAACCCTGCCCCAGAGTGTTCAAAGTGCCCGTATTGTACATAAAAAGTACGTCGCAATTATCGGAAACTTTTAAAAGGCGGCCCAATATGTTGGAGTTTATATACCTTATATCCACAAGCGTTATTTTCGAATATTCCCCTGTGAGAAGAGGCGCAAGGCTTGAACCAAACGAATCACGGAAAATAACGAGCTCCTTCCCGCTTCCTTCACCGGGGTTTTCAATAGTTATAAGTGATTTGGCGCCGTGGAGATATACGTCGTATGAGTCTACACCGCCGAGCTTTTCTTCTGCATACATAGAAACGTATTTGCCCGTTTCATAATCGAAAATCTTACAGTTTTCAAGCATGTCGTTGGTAAGGTAGACAATGTCATCAGGCTCTATGGGCAACGCCGCCTGACCGTAATAAGCCCCCTCAAAGCCCTCAAACCGCTTTTCCTCATAATCTGCTATATTAACGTTTCCCGCTTCGCCCATAGCTTCAAGAAGCGCATTTGCTACGTCTGTTATTTTCTGCTGTTCCCAGTGAAGGTCCGTTCTGTAATAGTCTTCTTCCGAAAGCAAATTTCTTATATCTATAAACGAATACCCTGCAAGCTTTTCTTCCATTATTCCAAACATCTTGTCGTAATCAAGCGAAAGGTAACCGTTTGCTTTTGCGGAATAATAGTTTTTATCGGGTACTATGGTATAGTATATATTTGCGCTGTTTTCCGAAAAATATTTATCTATTACTTTAAGGTAAACGTCTGCCGAGCGCTCTACTGCTTGCTCGTTCAGCACGTAATCCATTTTGAAAATTCTGTTGCCCACAGTATAAATACCGTTTATATCCTTCTGTATAAAGGCGTATTTCCTTGCAGAAACGTTAAGCGTTCTGAAAGCATCTCTTGCAGGAAATTGGTCCAGTAGGTATTCCTCTACAGCATCAAAATAACCTTTCCCACCCGGATCTTTTTTCCAAAGCTTCTCTGCCGAAAACTGAGGAAAGGTGGCAAGCTTTCTGCGCTCTGAATACGATATTTCATTATCAGGTAAAATAATTCCGCTTACAGAAAGAAAAAGTAATACGGCAAGAAATGAAACTGCTATTACGACATTCTGAATTTTATTTTTCATATTCTCACCTCATTAAAATCTGAAATAAATAAAAGGATTGAAAGAACCGTCTATAAGGCTCGCTGTGCATACGAGCAAAATTGCGATATAGCCAAAAGGCTTTATAAATCCCATAACTGTATTTCCCGCTTCCCTTTCGCAAATACGATTATAGATATTTTTCATAAGCGGCGTAGCAAGAACAGCGGATATAATAACTACAGGTAGATAACTTGTAATATAATAAAGTGTTTCCTCGTTACAGAGCGTAAGCCCATTTGCGCCAAACATAGCCGAAAACGTTTCTTTTACTGCGCCTGCCCCAACGGCATTGAATATAACAAAACCTATTACGGTAAAGAAGAGAGTATATATTCTGCCTATAACTGAATTTACCGTGGAAGGTAATTTCTCCAGAATATTCAGCAGAAACAGCTTTTCTATAAGCAAAATTATACCGTAGTATAAGCCCCATATTATAAAGTTCCATTCCGCGCCGTGCCAGAAGCCCGTAAGCCCCCACACTATCAGTATATTAAGCACATATCTCCATTTTTTTACACGATTGCCGCCAAGGGGGATATATACGTAATCGCGGAACCATGTGCCGAGAGAGATGTGCCACCTGCGCCAGAATTCGGTTATGCTTTTTGATATATACGGGTAATCGAAGTTTTCAAGAAAATGAAAGCCGAAAACTCTGCCAAGTCCTATAGCCATATCGGAATATCCTGAAAAATCGAAATATATCTGTAAGGTAAAGGCTATTGCCGCTGCCCAATATGAAAGCACCGTTCTTTCGCTCAGCTCGCCCAATATAACTCCAAACTCTGCAAGCGTGTTTGAAAGCAATATTTTTTTGCCGAGTCCTATAGCAAAACGTCCCACGCCGTATGCAATATCTTCAAAAGAATGTGTTCTGTGATCTATTTCATCCTGAATGGTAGAATATCTTACTATAGGCCCCGCAATAAGCTGCGGAAAAAGTGCAACGTAGGTTGTAAAATCAAAGAAGTTCTTCTGCACCTTGGCTTTGCCCCTGTAGAGGTCTATTGTGTAGCTGAGTATCTGAAAGGTATAGAAGCTTATGCCTATAGGCAAAGCAAGGGCAAGAAGAGGTATTTCCGTTTTAAATATACCGTTTATATTATTTATAAAGAAATCGCTGTATTTGAAAAATCCCAAAAGCCCCAAGCCAACAACGAGTGAAGAAACGAGCGCCGCCTTTGAAAGCCCACTTCCTCTGAATTTTTCGATAAAAAGCCCGTGTATATAACCCGATAGCGATGCCCCTATCATCAAAAACGAATAAAGCGGTTCCCCTGCAAAGTAGAAAAAGAGGCTTGCGATAAGCAAAATAAAATTTTTAAGCTTTTTGGGCACAAGAAAATACAGCAAAACCGTAGCGGGCAAAAAATAATAAAGAAAAGTTATACTTGAAAAAAGCAAAACATATACCTCATAATATAAAATCAGGTGTTCGCGCTATCAGATAATCGGCTCGTTTACCTCAACCTTAGCGCCGTCTATGATGTTGAGAACTTTATTTTTGAATGTCGTAACAACTCCCGTGCCATCGTCTATTCCCCAAAGAGCTATTATATAATTGCCGGGGGCGGATATTATCATCATGGAATCGGGAAAACCGCATACCCATTGGCGTGAAAGTATATTCTCTTTTATCTTTGATATAGCAGCTTCTGCATCGCTCGCATTTTTAAAGTGGTACGCGCCACAGGTAAACGTATTTACGTTCATAGCGTGAGAAAGTGATGCTGCGCTGTCTATTTTGCTTGCAAGCTCGGCGGGAAAGCCAAGCACGCCATCAAGCATTTCACCATTCTTGACAGAATATTCGCCTGGTCCTTCGAAGTTTAAGTGGTCCTCGTCGCCGCCGCACGCAAAGAATTTTTCCGCTTCACTGTAGCTTCCCCACACTGAGTTTAAAAGCCCGAGTGCGCCCGTGCTTGCGTAATTTTCGCCTTTTTCGGAGGTAGCGGTGCTACCCGTTGTACCGCTTGCGGTATTGCCCGATGTGTTTATGGAAGTAGTGGCGGAAGTTCCGTTTGAAGCAGTGCTTGCAGAAGT
>JAFTNI010000185.1 GCA_017451975.1 Clostridia bacterium | reverse complement strand
ATTCTTTTTTCAGAAAATATGATAAAATATTATTAATAATTTATTTTTTGGAGAGTGAACATATGATTTCACTGCAAAATGCGGCAAAAGAAGCCGCAGAACTGCGCGAAAAAATAAACCGCGCGTCGAAGCTTTACTACGTAGATGATAACCCCGAAATTTCCGACTATGAATACGATATGATGTTCAAGCGCCTTTCGGAGCTTGAAGCGCTCTACCCCGCCATTATCACGGAGGATTCCCCCACACAGCGCGTGGGCGGAGAAGCGCTGGATAAATTTGAAAAGGTCACGCACACCGTGCGCATGGGCAGCCTTTCCGACGTTTTCTCTTTTGAGGAAACGAAAGATTTCCTTACGAAATGCGCAGACGTTGTAGGTCACGACCCATATTTTTCCGTAGAGCCGAAGATAGACGGTCTTTCCGTTTCGCTTGAATACCGCGACGGCAAGCTGACGGTCGGCTCCACCCGCGGCGACGGTATCGTGGGCGAAAACGTAACCGAAAACCTAAAAACCATAAAATCAATACCGCTTACACTTCCCGATGCGCTCCCGCTTCTGGAGGTACGCGGCGAGGTATATATGCCGCGCAAGCGCTTTGCAAAGCTCAACGAGGAAAACGAGGAAGCGGGGCTCAAGACCTTCGCCAACCCCAGAAACGCGGCGGCGGGCTCGCTTCGCCAGCTCGATTCCAAAATAACGGCTAAGCGCGGGCTCGATATCTTCATTTTCAACATTCAGCGCATAGATGGGCGCGAGTTTTCCTCGCACACGGAAAGCCTTGAATACTTGGCTTCCCAAGGCTTCAACGTCATAACCGACCGCGCTCTGCTTTCCGGCACGGCAAATATCTTAAAAAGAATCGAGGAGCTTGGCAAAAAGCGCCCGAAGCTGCCGTACGATATAGACGGCGTTGTTATAAAGGCAGACGTTTTTGCCGAGCGCACGGAAATGGGCGAAAACGCAAGCACACCGAAATGGGCGGCGGCATACAAATTCCCGCCCGAGCAAGCCAGAACAAAGGTTGAGGATATTATTGTACAGGTGGGGCGCACGGGCGTGCTTACGCCCAAAGCCCTGCTTTCCCCCGTGCGCGTTGCGGGAAGCACCGTTTCCGCCGCCACGCTTCACAATATAGATTTCATACGCGAAAAGGACATTCGCGTGGGCGACACGGTAATTTTGCAAAAGGCGGGCGACATTATACCCGAAATAGTTTCCGTTTGCAAAGAAGAGCGCACGGGCGCGGAAGTGCCCTATGAAATGCCCTCGCGCTGCCCCTCCTGCGGCGAGCCCGTTTACAAAACGGAGGACGAGGCGGCAACAAGATGCACAAACCCAAGCTCCTGCCCGGCGCAGATAGAGCGAAGCATAGAGCATTTTGCCTCGCGCGATGCTATGAATATAGACGGCATGGGCCCTGCCGTGGTAAAGCTTTTGCTTTCCGAAGGGCTTATAGAAAAGGTTTCCGACCTCTAGTCCCTGCGCGCAGACGACGTAGCAAAACTCGAGCGTATGGGAGAAAAGAGCGCGCAAAACCTTATTGCCGCAATAGAAAAATCCAAAACGCAGGGGCTTGATAAGCTCATTTACGCCTTGGGCATACGCAATATAGGCGAAAAGGCGGCAAAGAGCCTTGCTTCCCGCTTCGGCGATATAGAAAAGCTTTTCACCGCCACGGCGGAAGAGCTTACCTCTATAGAGGATTTCGGTGAAATTATGGCAGAGGACGTTATTGGCTTTTTCGCTCACCCCGGCACGCGCGAATTTATAAGCGAGCTTGAGCAGTGCGGCGTTACCACGAAGTATGAAAGCGATAAAAAAGGCGATTTCCTCGCAGGGATGACGTTCGTGCTCACAGGCACGCTGCCCACGCTTTCGCGCGCAGACGCAAGCAAGCTTATAGAAAGCTACGGCGGCAAATGCTCGGGCAGCGTTTCAAAGAAAACGCACGTGGTGCTTGCGGGTGCAGAGGCAGGCTCTAAGCTTACGAAGGCGCAGAGCCTGGGCATAAGAATAAGAGACGAAGAAGAATTTTTGAAAATAATTGAGGAACAAAAGATATGACATACGATTTTTACGATCACGTTAAAATTTACGTTAAAGCAGGCGACGGCGGCAACGGCGCCATCGCATTCCACAGAGAAAAATATATTTCCCACGGCGGCCCCTCCGGCGGCGACGGCGGCAGCGGCGGCAACGTAGTTGTGGAAATAGACAAGGGCGTGAACACGCTGCTTGCCTACAAGAACAAAAGAAAATTCGTCGCGAGAAACGGCGAAAACGGCATGAGCGAAAAATTCCACGGCGCAAACGCCGAGGACCTCGTGCTGAAGGTGCCGGAGGGCACGGTTATAAAGGACGCAGCAAGCGGCAAAATCATAAAGGATATGAGCGATAGCGAGCCCTTCGTGCTTGCGCGCGGCGGCAAGGGCGGCTGGGGCAACACACACTTCGCAACGCCCACGCGCCAAGCGCCACGCTTTGCAAAAACGGGCTACAAGGGCGAGGAGCGCGAAGTTATTTTCGAGCTTAAAATGCTTGCCGACGTCGGCTTCGTCGGTTTGCCCAACGTAGGCAAATCCACCCTTCTTTCCGTTATAAGCGCGGCTCGCCCGAAGATTGCAAACTACCACTTCACAACTCTTGCCCCCATGCTCGGCGTTGTGAGCGTCGGCGAGGGCGAAGGCTTTGTAGCGGCAGATATCCCCGGTCTTATAGAAGGCGCATCCGACGGCATAGGCCTTGGCCACGAATTTTTGCGCCACGTAGACCGTTGCCGCCTGCTTGTGCACGTGGTAGACGTTGCGGGCACAGAGGGTCGCGACCCTATTGAGGATATACAAACGATAAACGCAGAGCTGCGCAAATACAGCGAGGAGCTTGCAAGCCGCCCGCAAATTATAGCGGCAAACAAAAGCGATGTGCTTTGGGAGGGCGCAGACCTTTCCGAATTTGAGGAATTCTGCGAAATGATGGGCTATGAAATAGTTTACATAAGCGCGGCAACGAAGAAGAACACCACGCTTCTCTGCCAGAAGGTAAATGAAAAGCTCAAGGAGCTACCCCCTCTTACAATTTACGAGGCAGAGGAAATCCCCGTAGAGCGCAAAGACTTTTCCGAGCTTGACCCGTGTGACATCACGGTTTCCTTCGAAAACGGTATGTTCTACGTTGAGGGTGAGTGGCTCGAAAACTTTATGCGCGGCGTAAACCTGGACGACCGCGAATCGCTCATGTATTTCGAGCGCACGCTCCGCACAAGCGGCATTATAGAAAAAATGCGCTCGCTCGGCATTTCCGATGGCTCGGAAGTAAGCATATACGGTCTTGAATTTGATTTTGTAGATTAATTTTTCAGCATTACAAACGGCATCTAAGGAGTTTTATTATGGCTAAGAAGTTTAAACGTTTTTTCAATTCGGTAATACGCTTTTTTGAATTTGCTATTGCGGTGATCACGCTTTTGGTTTTGCTTGCACTCATAGTTTTTGAAGTGATGAAGTTTTTCACGGTGGATTCCTATTTCTCTTCCGCCGATGTCTACCTTAAAAATATGCTCACGATACTCGTAGGTCTTGAATTCGTTCGAATGCTCATCAACCTCACGGCGGCAAACACGATAGAGGTTCTTATCGTGGCCATTGCCCGTACGGTTATTGTAGACCACCACAACGCACTCAGCACAGTTGCCTGCGTTCTTTGCATAGCGGGTCTTTTCGCAATACGAAAATTCCTTCTTTCCGAAAACGACGTAAAAAAAGAACTTGAAGAGCACAAAGACGAATTTTAATTAAAATTTAAACCACGGGCGGCACACCGCCCGTGGTTTAAATTTTATACAAAGCCGAAATAACACATAATACGTCACGCTTCGCGTGCCACCTTTCCATGAGCATATGCAGGGGAAGGCTAAGAAATCCATCGCCCTGCCGCAAATTAAATTTTATATTGTAATTTTTTTCATAATATGATATAATATTTTCAAACAAATCATTTTTTGTAACAAAAATCGGAGGTTTATTTTGAAATATCTTACAAAAAAGCACGCATCTATGCTGATTTTCGGCTGCTGGCTCGTTTATACGGCGGCTTACGTGGGCAGGCTGGATTATTCCGCAAGCATGGTTAAAATTATTTCCGAGCTCGGAATATCCAACGATAAGGGCGGGCTTGTTTACTCTTGCTTCGCGCTTACATACGGCATAGGTCAGCTTGTAAACGGCTTGCTTTGCAAGCATTACAACCCAAAATTCGTTATAACGGGCGCGCTTTCCGTTTCTGCGCTTGTAAACGTGCTTATGCCGCTTTCGGGCGATTACCGCATAATGGCGGGGCTCTGGCTTGTAAACGGCATAGTGCAGTCTATGCTCTACAGCCTTATTATCCGCACGCTTTCCAAAAATATAAAAAGCGGCAGTATAAGCCGCGCTATCTATACGATGAGCACAACCGTTGCAATAGGCACGGCGCTTGCATATGGCATTTCCGCGCTTTTTGTGGCGCTCGATATGTGGAAGCTCACCTTCTTCACGGCGGCGGCCTTCCTTCTTACGGCGGCGGTTATCTGGGTATATATAATGACGCAAATTGAAAAAGCGAAGAAAAACGGTGAGGTTGAGGAAGACGACCTTCCCTTCGGCGTGGCGGCGAAAAAGCAAACCGCGCGCGGCAAGGCGGGTGCGTTTTTCGTAACCACTCTCGTTTTTATAGCAATTACTGCCGTTTCCAACGGCTTTATAAAGGACGGCGTAAACAACTGGCTTCCCAAACTTCTGCGCGATGAATTTGCCGTTACAGATTCGCTTTCCATAATACTCACGCTCCTTTTGCCCATATTCTCCATACTCGGCTCGCTCGTGGCGCGCAGGCTCTACCTGAAGCTTCGCAACCACTTGCTTATAAACGGCATTTTCTATAGCGTGGCTTTCTGCCTTTCGCTCGGCGTTTACCTCATCTACCCCTATAAGAGCGTTGTGTTCACAATGGTGCTTTTCATTGGTCTTGCCTGCATGATGGCGGCGATAAACAACGTTATCACAAGTATGTTCCCGCTTGATAACCGCGATAAAATGGATTCAGGCTTGCTTGCGGGATTGCTCGATACGCTTTGCTACGTGGGCAGCTCCGCCGCCGGCATATTGCTCGGCAAAATGTCAGAGAGGCTCGGCTGGGAAAGCGTGCTTATAACGCTTTTCGCGCTCGCTTGCGCGGCGGCGGCAATAAGCCTGGGCTTTGCCGCATTTACAAGAAAGAAAAACAAACAGTAAAAATTTCAACACGAGGTAAAGTCTATGTGGGAAAGTCTTCTTGCAATTTTTATAGTGGGCGGAATTATTGCCGTAACCGTGGAATTTATTGAGTATATACTTCCCATAGCTATCGTAATCGTCGTTATCTCCTTGGTGGCAAGTGTGCTTAAAAGCAAAGAAGCAGCTCGCAAAAAAGAGCTGGAGCTTATTATTGCGCAATATTCCCCCAAAAAGGTAAGCTTCCGCTTAAATGCAAGGGAATTCCCCGGTGGCTCGCAAATTCACGGCGAAGCGCAGGAGTTCATTTTGCAATATAAAAAGCAAATAGCGGAAGATTTTTCGCTTATGGAACTTGCCGACGGCAATATTGAAAAAATGCTTTACTGCGAGGGCACCACAACCGCAGAAAAGCTTAAATACCTCAACAAAAACAAATATGAGCTTGAAAGGCTGAAAATCGAAAGCGATAAATGCCACAGAAAAACGGAAAGCCGCAAAATAAGAATAATTTGCGGCGAGGGCGGTAAAACCGCACTTATAAGCGAAGCGGCGCTCGCCATGCTGGCGAGCAAGAAATGCACATCTGCCGCAATAGCCGTAAAAGACTTCGTAGCAGATAAAAAGCCCGCAGACCTCGCGCTTTTTGTTTACGAGCAAGACCCCGCCGTTTTTTACGCCAACGGCTTTTACTTCTGCGTTTTTGAAAATATAATTCTCGTATTCGACGAAAACGGGGTTTTCTCTGCCGCGCTCGATGCCTCTGCCTTCCGCGTAACGGTAGAGCGCAGAAAAACGAAATCCTCATTTGACAGAAATATAGATACCGATTCCGCGCCCGTCGTATTCGACGAGCAAAGAGCAAAATGGCTGTACGAGCGCAGGGACGGGCACCGCGATATGCGATATAAGGATAACCAACTTATAGAATATACCGTGCCCGTAAGCGGTTATGAATACGGCATAATTTCAATATCTTTAGGCAGCTTTTCCGCCGTGTTTTCCGTAAGCTCATCTGCCGCGCTCGGCTTGTTCGAGCGCATAGGCGCAAGCCCGTCTGCACGCAAAAGCGTTGATGATATTATGTGCATAGAGAAAACGGAGCAAGAGGGAGAAGAGCCCGCAAGCCTGCCCTTCTGCATAGAAACAAAAAACAAAAGATAAAAAGTGCGCAAAAGCGTACATCAACGCCCCCTGCCCCACTCATGAGGGGTAAACTCGGCTTCCCCTTTTATCAGGGAAGGCTCTTACTTCAACCCATTTCAGCGAAAATTCCTATACCGTAAAAACAACACCGAAGCCTTAAACCTCGGTGTTGTTTTTCATATAGCGCTATTTTTACGCATATAAATATTTACGCTCGGCTTATTCCTTCATACTTTCTATGTACTCCGCAATATCGCCAACGGTGCGCAAGGCGACGATATCGTCGTCGGGCACGGAAATGCCGAATTCTTCTTCGAAAGCGACCATAAGCTCCACTGCGTCGAGCGAATCTGCGCCGAGCTCCTCAAGGTCTGCTTCGGGCGTAAGCTCCGCTTCCTCTGCGCCTATTTGCGCGGCTATTATTTTTTTGATTTTGTCAAGCATAATATTCTCCGTATAATTTTATTCGTCGTACCAGCCGTTTGTGTTCATTTCGGGCGCGGCGGTTTTAAGCTCCTCCAGCTTCGCGCTCATAAGAAGCGCAAACTCCTCGCTCGGCTCGAAAATAATTTCCGCATCCGCCCCGTTCCATTCGAAAAAGTAAACGTATTTTTCCGCGGGAACAAGGTTGCGGCAATAATTGAAGCGGTTGCGCGCGGGCGGGCGCTTTTTCGCTTCACTTTCTTTTTTTATAAATTTGCCCGTTCGCATGGAAACGTTGCCAACGTCCTGCTGCCTTTTGCCCATGACCTTCACTATGCGGAAATTATCGCCGTCGATAACGTAGTAAAAGTAGGAAAGCGAATAGCGGCAAAGCACCCAGAAACCAAAAATCCAGAAGCCAAAGGCCAAAAGCTGAACCACGCCCCTGTAGAACGGCAAAATTGTGGAAACGGCAAAAAGCAAAGCGCCCGCAATTATCGCCGTAAAATAGCATATTGCGTTCTTTTTATTTTGCTCAGGTATATAAACTCTCATATTTTTTCTCCTTACAGTTATGGCAAAAAAACTCCCCCGCGCATAAGATAAGCATGAAAATATTTTTACAGGAGATGATTTTTTATGGAAAACACAGAAAATTTGAAAAACACCGTTGCCTCTATCAGCGATGAGGAGCTCCGCGCAAAGGTGGAGCAGGTTATGTACGCGCTCGGCATTCCGCCCACGGCAATGGGGCAGAAATTTTCCGATATGGGCGCTATACGCCGCGTTATCATGAATATGTCGGAAAGCGATTTCCGCAATATAGTGGCAACGGTGGGCGAAGAAAAGGCGCGCAGCATTTTGCAGAACATAAGCGGAAAATAGGCTATGGATAACGATTTTTCCGAAAAGCTCGGCGCGCTTCTTTCCGACCCTGCAGCTCTTGCGAAAATAGCGGGGCTTGCCGGCAGCCTGGGGCTTTCGGGCGCTTCCGCGCCCACGCCCCCTCGCACAGAGGAAAAGCCGCGCGAATGCGACGCCTGCCCGGCCAAGGAGGTGCTGCCCTGCGGCGGCGCGCCGTGCCCATTCCCGAAGAAGGAAGGCGTTTCCGATGCGGCAAAAAGCATTGCCCAAAGCCGCGCGCTGCTCACGGCGCTGAAGCCCTACCTTTCCGGCGAAAGGTGCGAGCGCATAGATAAAATTTTAGGTATGATGAAAATAGCCGAAATAATGGGCTATTTAAAATAGCGAGGTGAAAAATGTATAGCAGAAATTACGGCCGCGGAGATATCTCCGCGAAAATAACCCCTCCGCCCGCATACAGCGGCTCTGCCATACAGGGCAGCGGCACGGGCGGCGCACCCGAAAAAGAGGAGCCAAAACTTTCCTCCGGCGCTTTCGCGCCGTTTTCGCAAAACATCCCACTTGCAAAGAACACAGAGGAGGAAAAGGAATGCGCGAGCATGCAAAGCCCTGCGGCGGTGCCAAAGGAAGAAGAAAAGCCGCACGAGCCGCCGAAGAAAGAAAAAAGCTCTTTTCTTTCTTCTTTCCTGCCCGACCTTTCCACAGAGGACCTTATTCTAATCGGGCTTGTAATAGCGCTCGCCTTCGACCTTGCCGACAGAGATATTCTGCTCGTGGCGCTCGTCTGCGCCGCCGTAATAATGTAGGCGGCGCTACCTTTTCCTTTTGCCCGCAAGCAAAAGGCGCATGAACACCACCGCCGCGGCAAAAAGAAGAAGCGCCAGCGCCCTGTGCTCGTAATATTCCAGCGCGCAAAAGGCGCAAAGGAGCGCAAACGCATATTCCGCGGCGCAAACAATCGGCACAGAAAAGCCGCGCGCGTAAAGCACGTGGTGCATATGGCTTTTATCGGGCGCGAAAGGGTTTTTGCCCTTTGAAACGCGGCGCAGAAAAGAGCCCGCCGCCTCGCAAAGCGGAAAAAGAAACGCGGGCAGTACGGCGGCAAGCGGTGCGGGCGAGTGCGCAGAAAAAAGCGGCAACGAAAGCACGGCAAGCACGAAGCCGAGAAAAGCCGAGCCTGTTTCGCCCATAAAAATTTTCGCAGGCGCGCGGTTGTGAAAAAGAAAACCCAGGCAAACGCCCGCAAGCGCCGCCGCGAAGGCCGCGCTTGCACCCTCGCCGTGGCGGTAAAGCAAAAGCGAAAGGCACGCAGCGCTCACCGCGCTCGTGCCGGCGCAAAGCCCGTCCATACCGTCTGTAAGGTTCACGGCGTTCATCATAAAAACGATCCACAGCGCCGTGGCAGGTACGGAAAGTGCACCCAGGGAAACTCTGTAGCCAAAGAAAGAAAACGCCTCTGCGCGCCCCAAAACAAGCGAAGCGAGCAATGCTATTGCAAGCTGCAACATAAGCTTTGTGCGCACGGGCAGTGCGCGCTTATCGTCCAGCAAGCCGTAAGCGCCGCATAAAAGGCAAAAAATAGCGAGGGGTACGGGCTTTATGCCTTGCGCGCCGCCGCAGAAAGCAAGCGAAAGCGCGAAAGCGCATATCATTCCCGCCCCGCCCGCAAGCGGAACAGCGCTTTTGTGCATACGCCGCCCGTCACTCGGTATATCCAGCATACCTGCGCGCAAAGAAAGGCGGCGCACAAAAGGTGTTATCATAAACGAAAAAGCAAGACCTGTAATTATTGCTTCGGGCAAGTTAACCCCGCCCGAGTGAAAAATTCTCGGCATTATTCCAAAGCGGCGCGTGCGCCGTCCTTATCATTTAATTTTTGCCAGAAATCCCACTTTTCTATAAACCTTGGAAAGCATCTTGCGCGCGAGGTAAGCCGCATAATCTGCGTTCTGCGCGAGGATATTTTCCATATAAGATCTATCGGACATAAGGCAGTTATACTGCTTCTGCAGGGGCGCGAGCGCGTCCGCGCAGGCTTCGCCAACGGCAAGCTTGAAATCGCCGTAGCCCTTGCCTTCAAATTCGCGTTCGATTTCTTCCATCGTCTTTCCCGTGAAGCAGGAATAGATGGTCATAAGGTTGTTTATACCGTCCTTGCCCTCGGCGTAGCGAACGCAGGTTTCGCTATCTGTAACGGCGCGCTTGAACTTCTTTATAATAACGTCGCGCGAATCGAGAATACCGATAAAGCTGTTCACGTTTTCATCGGATTTGCTCATCTTCTTACCGGGCTCGGCAAGAGAGTATATCTTTTTACCCGTCTGAAGAATATAGGGTTCGGGCACGGTAAATGTTTCGCCGTAGAGCTGGTTAAAGCGCTCTGCGATATCGCGCGCAAGCTCAACGTGCTGCTTCTGGTCTATGCCGACGGGCACAAGGTCTGTGCCGTAAAGCAGAATGTCTGCCGCCATGAGCGCGGGGTATGTGAAAAGTCCGGCATTTATATTTTGTTCGTTTTTCGCGCTTTTATCCTTAAATTGTGTCATACGGGAAAGCTCGCCAAACATCGTGTAGCAGTTGAGCACCCAGGCAAGCTCCGCGTGTGCGGGAACGTGGCTCTGAACAAACATAACGTTCTTTTCGGGGTCGAGCCCGCTTGCAATATAAACAGCAAGCGTTTCAAGCGTGCGGCGGCGCAGGTCTGCAGGGTTCTGGCGAACCGTTATGGAATGCATATCCGCAACGCAGTAGAGGCAGTTATATTCGCCGCTGTCCTGAAGCGTCTGCCAGTTTTTGATAGCTCCGAGGTAGTTGCCTATTGTAAGGTTGCCGCTGGGCTGAACGGCGGAAAATATAGTCTTTTTATCTTTTGAAAATTCCATTTGTATTTCTCCGAGTATAATTTTTTGTCTTAATATTAATATAATACACCTAAAAAACGCATATTGCAAGTATATTTCGAGGAAAAAAACTTTTTCCCGAGAAAATTACCATATTTTAATATCTATCTTTTTAAACGGTTATGGTATATAATATTAACATAGTATGAACAAAGAAGGTAAGATAAATGGAACTAACACCCATAGGAAAAGAAAAACTTGAAATTATGCTCACCCGAAAGGATATGGAGCGCTTTCGCCTCACCGCAGAGAGGCTTGATTATAAAAACACGGAAACGCGCCGCGCCGTTTGGACTATACTCGATACGGCGAAGAGGCAAACGGGCTTCGATGCGGCAAAGGGGCAAATACGCATAGATGCCCTGCCGGGTAAGGGCGGCGGCTGTGTTATATTCATAACGAAAACAGAAAATGGCGGCACGGAGAACACGATGAACGGCACGAAAGAAAAAAGCTTTAAAAGTTTATACGCCTTCGGGAGCCTTCAGGATATGCTTTCAGCTTGCCGCTTCCTGCGCGAGCGCTCCTACCGCGGCGAAAGCGCGGCGTTTGCGGAAACGGCCAAAAACTGCCCCAATAAATACTACCTTTCCCTTTCGGAGCACGAGAAAAACCCGCACGCCGTTTTCGAGGCGATGTTTATAGCGGAATTCGGCAAAAAGCTCGCCTGCGAGCACGCGCTTGCATACATAAAGGAGCATAGCATTTGTATTTGCGAAAAAAACGCAGTGAAAACTCTTGCAAAAATGGCGTGAATACAAAACAAACGGGAGGCAAAACCTCCCGTTTTGATTTATGATTAGGTGGGAACAAATTGTATGGTTTCTACTTCAAAATAAATTTTCTCTACATTCTCGTTTGTTGTAAGGTTTCTATAGATATCCATATTCACATTTTGAGGATTTATAGTAATTGTATAGAATCCCGCGATACCTCTCACCTCCCTGGCCTGCAATGCTTCAATATCACATTCGGGAAGTTGCTTTGTGGCATCTGTCATAGATATTTGAAGAATAAGACCTATAGTAATATCCAATCCAAAATTGTCGAGAAGAGCAGTTATCAAATCTTCATATTCAGCTTTATCTACGGGAGTTTTTGAGCCTGTAGGGCGTGTAAGCCCGTCAATGTTGTTGTATTGAGTGTTATCGGGCTGAGCAACAGGAGGAGGGGGTGTTGCAGCGGTTGTTGAGGATGTAGCTGCTGTTGTTGATGTGGTTACCGTAGTTCCCGTAGTTGTATCAGCAGTGCTTGCATCTCCGCAAGCTGCTATGCAAAATACAGATGCAATGCAAAGCATAATAGAAATTATTTTTTTAAAATTTAACATAGTTACCTCCTAAAAAAATTTGATTTTTAATTAACAACAGTATCTGTATATACCAAAGATAGTTCTTCCTGGACTGTCGTTAATGCTGCCTGATTCAAAATAACACATATTCTAAAAGTATCTCCGTTGCCGCTATTAAAGCTTACTTTTTCTACATTTGAATAAGATAATGTAGAACTAGCCACCACCTCATTATTTGAATTATATACAATCAAATTATAGTTGGTAAGATTTGTTATATATGTTGTATTATTTTTTGTTACTTCAGCCGCCCAAGCTAAACCAATATCTACATTAAGACCGGCACCAAAATATTTAGTTAAATCAATTACCTTACTACCCGCCGCAGTGTTTGGCTGTACCGTTTGATTTATTTCCCTGACACGATTATGTATCATCTGTTCCAAATCAATCATTCCCGCACCTACTTTGGCATCAAAGTTTCCTACTGTTGCTTCATAATCATCTGTCTCTCTTGATGTTGCAGTTATATTCGCCAATACCATCTCGGGTTCCCATGCATAATCATAACTACTAGCCTCAATAAGAATGGCTATGCATCCTGTTACAAGAGGTGCCGATGCGCTTGTTCCACTAAACGATCCCATATTAGGAATTGTTATAGTATAAGGAGCTGCAACATTTGGCTTTACAATATCGCCCTCATCGGCAGTATAATAACTTGCATCATCGTCATGAGTATAATATATTTCATTTGTTCCGGAAACATTCCTTTGGTTTGCTGCTAACCCACCCACAGTAATAGCGTTGTATGCATATCCGGGAGAAGTAACCTCATTATTGGGATTATATGAAGACGACGTATTAGATGTATTTTTATTACCTGCCGCAACAACGACAATCATATCGTGAGCTTCAATCTGATAATCGTACAATCCATCAACGGCTTGATTATAGCAATTATTTAATGCTAAATATGTACCATCGTCAGTTAATATATTTGCATATTGTCCGAAACTACAGTTTACTACATCCACGGTTTCATCGATAAACCAATCTATTCCATAATTACCAGGATATTGATATAAACTTGCACAATAGAAGCTGGCATTAGGTGCCATCTCCGCTAATATACCAAGAACTTTTGTGGCGTGTTCTTCACATCGAGAAATAAAAGCAACGTCCATTCCAGTCGTCCATGCTCCTGTTCTTGTTGTTATATCCAAATCGGCTAAATATTCATTAGATGCATCGTGCAAACCAACCTCATATACACCAATATATATTCCGCCGCAATCATAATCTCCGCTATTTATAATATCATATGCATTCATACCTTCCAAGGCTCTATTCAAAGTAGCCGTCAAAGAAGTAGGATACTCAAACTCTGAAGTTTCAGCAATTATTTCGTAATTTATAGATATATGCTCTATATTGGGAGAACTGCACAAATCAAATAACGTATTTGTTTGGATATTATCTGCAGATATATTTAATACAACAAATGGAGCGTAATTAACAATATTATAATTGTCGTAATCAATATTATTAAGTAAGGGTAAGTTTCTTTCCACCAATTCACGATGATATATCTTAGAATACGCATTAAACTCTTTCTTCAATGCGCGTAATTCTGTAATTGATTTGACATTTTTCTTATCAGATTTATATTCTAAGTATTCCTTTGTTTCCATAAAATCGCTTGCAAATTGAACTGTCATTTGCAAAGTTTCTCCTCCGTTGCCTGTATAATTGTTATTTAAGCTATACGCAGAAGAACTACCATAATTTGCATACACTTGTTCGGTAGCTGCCGTTAATTCATTTGCGCTATCTATTGTAGTGTATGATTCGTTGCCTGTGTAAAAATGTAATTTGCTGTAAATGTTATTCACAGTGTTGTCAATGCTTTCTTGAGATTCTACTGTATCATTCAATAAAAACTCCGCATCCACCTCTCCTATTTGTGAATTTACAAATAGAAATACCGTCGCCAAACAAAAACACAAAAACTTATTTATTTTTTTCATAAAAATTCCTCCTTGTTTTTAGATTTGTGTTTTTACATAACTCAAATTATGATATATTTAATTATATTATATTTTTGCGGATTTGTCAATATTACAACAATATGTAAGGAAGCATTTTACATATAATCAATCATTTGGTAATATTATATTCACATACTTGTGACCTCAAACAAAAAACCGCTTATATTCTCCGCCCGAAATCTTTTTGCCTTGACAAGCGCTTGCCGTTTATGATATCATAAAATATATCAAAGAAACGGCAGGTGCGGCTTATGGCTGAATTAACGCTTGAAAATATAAAAAAAGAATGTGCGTCATGCGCAAAATGCCCCCTTGCGA
Organism: Clostridia bacterium; assembly: GCA_017451975.1. GTDB lineage: Bacteria > Bacillota > Clostridia > Oscillospirales > CAG-272 > UMGS731. Next base: position 3,151 of record JAFTNI010000185.1, on the reverse strand, counting down.
AAACGAGAACGAACCTTGTTTTCGGCGTGGGCAACCCGCAGGCAAAGCTTATGTTTATAGGCGAAGCGCCCGGCGAGCAGGAGGACCTGCAAGGCGAGCCTTTCGTGGGCGCGGCGGGCAAGCTTTTCGATAAATACCTCGCCGCCGTGGGTATCGCACGAGAGGAAGTATATATTGCCAACATTCTCAAGTGCCGCCCGCCCAAAAACCGCGACCCTCTGCCCGAGGAGCAGGATGCGTGCATCGGTCACCTGCGCGCACAGGTAAAGGCAATAAGGCCCAAAATGATAGTTTGCCTGGGCAGAATTTCCGCAATGCGCCTTATAAAGCCCGATTTCAAAATAACGCGCGAGCACGGGCAGTTTGTGCGCAAAGGCTCCTTCGATATCTGCGCGGTATACCACCCCTCTGCGCTCCTGCGCGACGCGGCAAAAAAAGACGAAATGCTTGCAGACATGATAATGATAAAGCAAAAATACGATGCACTTTAATGCATCGTATTTTTGTTTATTTTTTCTTTTTCCGGAATTTGAATTTTCCGCGTTTTACTCTTTTATTTTTCGTTTCGGTAAGTATAAGCGGGAAATTGAGCAGCTTCATACGCTCGCGGCGCTCGCGCATAATTCTTTCCCTTTCCGCCTTGTTTCTTTCCTCGGCATTTTTATATTCGCCGCTTTCATAAAACTTATCGTAGTCTACTTCCGCTTTAGTGTAAAACTCTCTGCTTATGTTTATTTTTCTTTCAGCGCGCGCACATTCTATTTCGCCGCCGAGCCAATATTGCAAAGCAAACAAGCCGTAGCCTGCGGCGCCTACTATACCGAGCGCAAAAATCGCGACGACGAGCAGAAATAAGTTCACAATTACCAGCACAGGAAAATCCAGAATAAAGGTAAACGCATAGAAGAAGCGCCCAACCCCCGCCCAGAAGCCCTCTGCCGTTGCAAAGTAGCTTTTTATTGCATATATAAACAAAGCGGAGCAACCTATTCCCACAATGCCGCCCACAATTTTAGCGATAACCGCCTCTGTAAGCGAATCGTACATATCGTTCATAAACACAAAAGTAAAGCCCGCTATAGCGCCAACAAACGCAACAGGAAGAAAATACGCGCCGATAGCCGTAATTTTTTCGTACGGGTTCCCGTCAAACCTTTCCATAATCATATCTATAAAGGTATTGAAAGTTCCCGTGAAAAGCTTATAGGTATAATGCGCGCAAATACCGAAAATAACCGCCGTCAAAGCCACCGCAAGAATTATAACGATAACTCTGAGCGCAATAAAAAACGCCATAGTGCCGTTCAGCTTGCGCTTGATTTTCAATTGGTGGTTTTTCTCCGTTTTTTCGGCAAATTCCACCTTGGCTTCCTCCACAAAATCGCGCTCTAAAAATATTTCCTCTTCCTCGGTTTCAATCTTTACCTCGTTACCGAAGGAATTGCTGCCAGTTTGCCCAACTCCGTTTGCGTTGTTTTCCGCCGTTCCGTCAAAAGTATTGTTGTTCATATAAAAAGTATCCCCTTTATCATAGTGTAATGCGACAATTCAACGTTACATAGAATATCATAAATAAATAAAAAAGTCAATAGTAATAAAACGGTGCATTTTCTGCACCGTTTTATTGTGTCTTATCGATCGATAGGGTATTCGTAAAAGCTTACGCTTACGGAATCAGGCATGGGCGCGGCAGTGCTTTTCGAAACGGGTATAAGCATTATCCACGTTTCGGGGGCGTGCTCCATGCCTTCTTCCATAGCAAGAAACACCGTGGCAATTATGTTTTTACCGTCATTCATGCCGTAAACTCTGTCAAGCACGGGCACGCCGCCGCTTACAGTGGCTTTAACAACTATAAGCGCGTTATCGTTGAGAAAAGAGGGGCTTATATAGTCCTTCGCATATGCGCCAAGCTCGCCGTGCGGGAAAGATTCGGGGTAGTAATAATATTCAAACGTGCTTTCCCCCTCTTTTTCCTTCCCCTCATATTCCGTTTTATAGGCAAAGGCGCCGTTTGCAAAAATTCTGTCGCCCGCAGAAATATCGGGTATCACCACACCGGGCGCAGACGTAGCAGACGGGTATGTCGGCGTAACCTGAGTTGCCGTCGTAGCAGAAGGGTACGTTGCCGTAACGATCGTCGCCGTCGTGGCGGAGGGGTACGTCGCCGTAACCGCCGTGATGCGCGTCGCCGTTGTGGCGGTTACACTTGTTACGGTGGTTTCAGAGCTTACGTGTGTTACCGTGGTTGCCAATGTCACCGTGGTTGCCGTCGTTGTAACCGCGGCGGAAGCCGTGGTCGCCACACTGGATTCCGCACTGCTCGTGGTATTGGCGGAAGGGTACGTCGCCGCAGAGGAAGATGGGGGTATTACCGTGGGCTTGGAGCTGCCCACGGTTGCATTAGCGCCCACGCTTTCGCTCATTCCCGCAGAGCCGCTTGGCGTATTGTCATCGGGAAACGGCGAAGAACTGCTCGCCGCAGTGCCGCCAAAATCTGCCGTGGAAAAATGGCCCAGCGTAAGCCCTATGGGCGTGTAGATAAGAGGAACGGCAATAAGCGCGCAAACGGTAAGCACAAGCACAAAGCGTACCCTTCTGCTTCTCTTTTTTCTTTGTTTTTCCTTGTAAGCCGCCGCTTTTTCGAAAACGGAGGCGCGGAATTCTTCGTTATTTTTCATATGAAAAGCCCTCCTCTTCCATCGTGCGTCTTAGCGCAATTTTCGCGCGGTACAAAAGGTTTGCCATCTGCCTTTTGCTTTTGCCAAGCACCTTTGCCGCCTCGCAAGAATCCATTCCCTCAAAGTAGATAAGCCGCAATACTGCCGCATATTCGGGGTTTATTTTTTCCATGGCAGAGTGTAGAAGCTCTTCTCTTTCCTTGCAGAGAATGTTGCCTTCCAGGTCTTCGTCGCTTGCCTCAGATAAATCCTCTATGGGCGTGTAGGAAAGCTTTTTTTCTTTCCTCACTCTATCCACAGCCTTATTTCTTGCAACCGTAAAAATATATGTTTTGAAGGAAGAACGGAAGGAATATCTCTTCGGGTGAATTATAAGCTCCATAAATGCATCTTCTGCCACGTCCTCGCTTTCCGCGAGGTTGTGCAGAAACCCGTTTATAAAGGCAATAAGAGGCTCGCGGTACATCGCT
>JAFTNI010000184.1 GCA_017451975.1 Clostridia bacterium | reverse complement strand
TACTCTTTTTTGCGCGTGTCTGAATTTCCATATACCGCAATCCACCCTTTTTTATTAAGGCTTTCAAGCGCGCCGTAAAGAGAGCCGGCTCCAAGCAAAAGTCTTCCTTCCGTCTTTTCCTCCACAAATTGCATTATTGCATATCCGTGACGCGGCTGATGCAATGCAAGCAAAATAAAAAACGTCACCTCTGTCAAAGCCCCGCTTTTAACGTTATCCCTCAGAATTAACACCTCACTATTACGGTTACTGTAATATATAATATATCACTAAACGTAATAATTGTCAAGTATTTCAAAACAAAAAATCAGACTTCTGATGGAAATCTGATTTTTGTCTTTATTTAACTGAACTGAGAATTATACAGCGTGCTGTAGAAGCCGCCGAGCGCAAGCAACTCCTCATGGTTGCCCTGCTCGCTTATTTTTCCGTCGCGTATAACCAGGATTTTATCTGCGTTCTGTATGGTAGAAAGCCTGTGCGCTATAACAAAGCAGGTTCTGCCGCGCATAAGCTCGCCCATAGCCTCCTGAATTTTAATTTCCGTGCGCGAGTCTACGTTGGATGTAGCCTCGTCGAGTATAAGCATGGGGGAATCGGAAAGCATGGCGCGCGCAATGGTTATAAGCTGGCGCTGACCCTTGGAAATGTTCACGCCTTCGTCGGAAAGCACGGTGTCATACCCATCGGGCAAGCGCATAATATAATTATGTATCTTTGCCGCCTTTGCCGCGCGCTCCACCTCTTCGCGCGTGGCGTTTTGCTTGCCGTATACGATATTTTCGTAAATCGTGCCGTGGAAAAGCCACGTATCCTGCAGCACCATCGTGTATGCGTGGCGGAGCGAGGCGCGCGTGATACCGTACATATCGTCGCCGTCAACACGGATAGTGCCGCTGTTCACGTCGTAGAAGCGCATAAGAAGGTTTATTATCGTCGTTTTTCCCGCGCCAGTCGGGCCTACGATGGCGATCATCTTGCCGGGCTCTGCGTGCACGGAAATATCGCGCAGTATAGTTTTTTCGGGCACGTAGCCGAAGGTAACGTTTTCAAAATCGACGTCGCCTTTTACGTCTGTAAGCACCTTTGCGCCCGCTATATCTTCCTTTTCGGGCTCTTCATCGAGTATGCGGAAAACGCGCTCTGCCGCCGAGAAGGCAGATTGAAACTCGTGAAGAATATTGGCAAACTCATTTATCGGCCCTGCAAACTTGCGTGAATACTGCACGAATTTTGCCACACCGCCGAGCGTTATAAAGAAGAGCGCGCCCTCTGCCACAGCGCCGCTTTGCGAATACATATAAAGTATACCGCCGAAAATCATAACGAGCGAAATGGAAAGGTTATTTATAAAGTTAACTGAAGGGCCAAGGGTAGCACCGTAATATTCGGCGTTATAGAAAGCGTCCATCGCATCTTTATTGCGCGCATCGAAGCGGGAGCCTATCTCTGCTTCCCTGTTATACGCTTTTATGGTGCGGCATCCCGAAAGCATTTCTTCGGCATAGCCGTTGAGCTCGCCCAGCTTGCGGGAGCGCGCCTTGAAAAGCGGGCGCACCTTTTTGGAACGGTAGCGAGTGAAAATAATCGAAATCGGCACGGTAACGACGAAAACAATTATCATCGGCGGCGAAATACGCCACATGAATATAAGCGAGCCCACCACCGTGTAAATACTCGTCATAACCTGTATAAGGTCATGCGAAAGCGAGGAGTTCACCGTGTCTATATCGTACGAAATGCGGCTTATTATATCGCCCGTTGCCGTCGTGTCGAAAAATCCGACAGGAAGCGAGGTGAGCTTTTCGAAAAGCTGCTTTCGCATAGTGCGCACAATGCTCTGACTTATTTTTATCATAATAACCGAAAGAGCGTAGGTCATCACGGCGGAAAGCGCATAGCAGACTATCATCATTTTCACGTTTTCCCATACGACGGAAAACTGTACGCCGCCCTCCGAGGCAATAGCGTCTATGGCGTTGCCCGAATATTCGGGGCCCATAAGCGAAAGCCAGTTGGAGGTAAAGGTAAAGGCTAGCGCCACAAGAAAGAGGTACCAATATTTCATTATGTAACCGAAAAGGCGCAAAATTATGCCCCTCGTGGTTTTGCCGTCGAGCTTTTTATTTTCTGCCGCATTATTGGGGTTGCTCATACCCCCGCGGCCGCCAAATCCGCCTCTATTCAACAAAGTCACCTCCCATCTGACTCTGGCTTATTTCGCGGTATTCCGCGCAGGAGGCAAGCAGCTCTTCGTGCGTGCCCTTGCCTATAATTCTGCCCTCGTCAAGCACGAGTATAAGCCCGCAATCCTTAACGGAGCTTACACGCTGCGCCACTGTTACAACGGTAGTACCCGCGAGGTTTTCGCGCAATGCTTTGCGAAGGCTTGCGTCTGTTTTATAGTCGAGCGCAGAGGAGCTATCGTCAAGCACGAGAATTTCGGGCTTTGCGGCTATGGCGCGCGCTATAAGCAAGCGCTGCTTCTGCCCGCCCGAAATATTCGCCGCCTTCTGCGCAAGCAAATGCCCGTACCCTTCGGGGAAAGCGGAAATAAAATCGTGCGCCTGCGCCGTTTTTGCCACCGCCACAACCTCTTCTGCGGAAAGCTCGCGCCCGAGCTTTATATTTTCCTCCACCGTATCGGCATAAAGAAAATCGTGCTGGAGCGCCACGCCGAACATGGGGTAAAGCTCGGCCGGCTCTACGGTGCGCACGTCGCGCCCGCAAATGCGCACGCTTCCCTTGTCAACGTCGTAAAACCTCATAAGCAAACGTATAAGCGTGGTTTTGCCGCTGCCCGTAGCGCCGATAATACCGAGGCTGCCGCCGCGCGGGAGCGAAAACGAAATATCCTCAAGG
>JAFTNI010000021.1 GCA_017451975.1 Clostridia bacterium | reverse complement strand
TGCGGATCTTATCTACAAATTCGTGAATTCTGTTAACGGGGCTGAGAATTTCGCTCATCGTTTCGTCGCAGTTGAGGCGATCGATAATATGTGCAACGTATTTGCACATATTAACCTCTGCATACCAGGGGCGGTTTATAATTTCAGGTGCGCGGTAGTTGAGGTTAGTTGTGAATATCTTATCGAAAATGCCCTTTTCGTAAGCTGCATCAAGCTTGTCGCATCCGTTGCAGAAAAGGCCGAATGTAGCGAAAACGAAAACTCTTCTTGCGCCCATATCCTTGAGCTTTGCGGCAACGTCTATAACACTGTCGCCGGAAGAGATCATGTCATCTACGATGATAACGTCTTTATCCTTAACGGATTTGCCAAGGAATTCGTGTGCTTCTATGGGGTTTCTGCCGTCTACGATAATTGTATAGTTGCGGCGTTTATAGAACATACCGAGCTCTACGCCAAGCACAGAGGAGCAATACATTGCTCTGCCCATACCGCCTTCATCGGGAGAGATGATCATTGTTTCTGCGGGGTCGAACGTGATATCGGGGTACTCGCGAACAAGCGCCTTGAGCATCTGGTAAGACGTACGCACATTATCAAAGCCGCTTCTGGGTATAGCGTTCTGAACGCGGGGGTCGTGCGCGTCAAACGTGATTATGTTCGTAACGCCCATATTCACAAGCTCCTGGAGCGCTACGGCGCAGTCGAGCGATTCGCGAGCGCTGCGTTTGTGCTGTCTACCCTCATAGAGCATAGGCATAATAACCGAAACACGGCGAGCCTTACCCGCTGTTGCACAGATCATACGCTTAAGGTCCTGGAAATGGTCGTCGGGGCTCATTGGTACGAGCTGACCGTACATCTTGTATTTTACGCCATAGTTGAAAACGTCTGCGTAAATATATGTGTCGTGGCCGCGGAGCGTTTCAAGAATAATACCCTTGCCTTCACCCGTGCCGAAACGGGGGCAGTCTGCCTTTACAATATAAGTTTCGTCCTGGTCACCGCGCCATTCGTGAAGATACCTGTCTACCTCGGCAAGAAAATCTTCGCTGCCTTTCATACCAATGACGCTAAGTTTACCGTAATATTTAGAATCCATAAAAAGTCCTTTCAATTTAAACGTTTTACAGGTTAAAAACTGTTTCTATTTCTTTTACTTCTTCATCGTTTATTTTAATTATCTCGCCACTTATGCTGCGCGCCTGAATAAGCGATTTTGCGCTGTATTCCATAACCTCAAGCCTATCGAAAGCGTTGGCAAGCGACGTGCCCGCGCAAGCGGCGCAATCGTTTTCGATTATCGCCACGGGGTTTTTAAGCGAAAATTCGCGTGCCAAAAGCTCGGGCTGCATGAAAGTGGAGCCGAATGGGAATTTTCTTACCGTTTTCAGCGCTATATAGCTTTCGGGAATAAGACGTGCATCAAATTCGTTATCCGTAACGGCAAAAGCCATAAGGTGCGGTGGGTGAGCTACGATGATGGAGTTTACATCTTTGTGTTGCCCGTACATATACATATGGAATTTTACAGAGCGGGAGGGGGCTTTCCCCGCTTCGCATTTTCCGTCTTTTATAAGAACAAGGTCCTCGGGTTCAAGGTATGCTCTGTCTTTCCCTCTCGGGGTGATTATAAACGAACCGTCGGAAAGTCTGCAGGAAAACGTGCCCTGCTCGCTTGTGAAAAGCTGCTCGCCGTATGCGCGCTTTATAAGTGTGCACATCTCGCGGCGCACCGCCTGCTCCTCACTTGTGTGAACCGTGGGGGTAAATGTATCGAGCTTCGGAATAGTTTTAAGCTTGAACATTTCCAGGTGTCTTTCGGAAATAGTTTTTATTTCGCCGCCGAGCGTGCCCGCGTTTATTTGCAGGCGCGCAAGGTAATCGAGTGTTTCAAAGCTCATAAAAGCCTTGAAAAGGTCGGTAGAACCTATAACCACGCCGTGGTTTTCAAGAAGCACCGTATTTATGCCCTTTTCAAATTCTTTTGAGATATTTTCACCGAGCTTCGCACTGCCGGGGCAAGCATATCGCGCTATACCTATTTCTCCGCAAAGAATTTTCGCATCGGGAATTATAGAGGTATCAGGCGCCTTGCGCAAAAGGCTGAACGCAATAAGCGCGGGCGGGTGTGCGTGAAGCACCGCGCCGAGGTCGGGGCGTTTTTTGTAAACGCCCAGGTGGAATGGGTATTCAACGGAAGGCTTGTGAATGCCCACTATCTCGCCGTTTGGCTTTATTTGCATAATATCTTCTCTGCGAAGGCTACCCTTGTCTACGCCGCTGGGGCTTATCCATACAGTGCCTTCACTGTCTTTTACAGAAAGGTTGCCGCCCGTCATAGTCGTCATTCCGTAGTAGTAGAGTCGGTTCATGATGGTGACGATCTGATCGGCGGGGTGAAGCATATTGAAATTCATAAATTCTACCTCACTTTATATAATAGGTGTGACTTTGTTTGAACCGTTCAGTTTTTTATCTCTTGGAAAGAACTTCTTCTTCGTATTTTTTAACTTCTGCAAACCAAGCGTTGTTTGCGGGAACGCCGCATTCTTCGCAGTATTTAGCCCATACGTCCTCGAAGGGGAGGAGCTTAACGTCCTCTTGCATAACCATAAGCTCTGTGAAGTTGCTTTCATCCTGGAGCTTTTTGAGCATTTCGTTGGGTGTGCAGAGAGCCATGAGAAGCGCCTTCTGCCAGCTTCTGAAGCCTACTGTCCAAGCGGAAATGCGGTTGATGCTTGCATCGAAGTAGTCGAGCGCCATATAAACTCTGTCGAGTGCGCCGCAACGAACGATTTCTTTTGCCATTTCCTTCGTTTCATCGTCGAGAAGAAGAACGTGGTCGGAATCCCAGCGAACACCGCGCGTGATATGAAGCGCGATTTCAGGGAAGAAGCAAAGGAGCGCGGGAATTTTATCGGAAACAACTTCCGTGGGGTGGTAGTGGCCGTTATCCATAAGGGGCAAGCATTTATCCTTGTGCATTGCTGCCATGCTGAGCGTGAACTCTGCGCTGCCTGCCGTGTAAGATTCAACGCCTATGCCGAACACCTTGGATTCTACGCAAGGCTTAACCTTTGCGAAATCAAAGGGCTCTGCGAGAATTTCTTCGATAGATTCTTTATATCTCATTCTGGGGCCCATGCGGTCTGCGGGAACGTCCTTGAAGCCGTCGCCCGTCCAGATATTCATAACGCAGGGAACGCCCGTTTCTTCTGCAAAATATGTTGCAATACGTATGCACGCCTTGCCGTGCTCGATCCAGAATTTTCTTACTTCAGCATCGGGGTGGGAAAGCGTAAGGCCGTCCTTCTGCATGGGGTGGGAGAAGAAAGTGGGGTTGAAGTCGATACCCATATTTCTCTCTTTTGCAAATTCTACCCATTTTTTGAAGTGCTTGGGCTCGAGCTTATCTCTGTCTACCCATTCGCCTTCTTCAAAAATAGCGTAGCACGCATTTACGTTGAGCTTCTTTGCGCCGGGGCAAAGAGAAATAACCTTATCCATATCGGCAAGAAGCTCTGCGGGCGTTTTAGCCTTGCCGGGGTAATTACCCGTTGTCTGGATACCGCCTGTAAGACCGCCCTCGTTATCGAAGCCGATAACATCGTCGCCCTGCCAGCAGTGGAGAGAAACGGGAATGTTTTTGAGCTTTGCGATAGCCGCGTCGGTATCTACGCCATAGGAGGCGAAGATCTCTTTTGCAGATTCATATCTTGTGTTCATTTTGCATTCTCCTTAAAGATATATATTTTCGTTAAATTGATTACAGTTTTTAATATTTCAAGCGATTAAATAAGCTTTTTGAATTTTTCGTAAGCTTCGTCCCATTCATCTTTGTTCGCTTCGGGGTAGAATTCTTCGATTTCGAAGGAATTTGCGATGATCTGGCGCGCTTCTGCAAGGTCTTTTACTTCGCCGCTTGCAATAGCCTGCGCCGCGATGTTGCCGAGCGCCGTTGCTTCAACGGGGCCTGTGAATACGGGTCTGCCGCAAGCGTTTGCCGCGAGCTGGGAAAGGAGCTTATCCTGCGTGCCGCCGCCAACGATGTTGATAGCGGGCATACGCTCGCCGCACATTTCGTCAATCTTCTCAACAGTCCATCTGTAGCGCATTGCCAAGCTCTGGCTTATGCAACGAACGATTTCGCCGACTGTTTCGGGAATGGGCTGGCCCGTTTCCGCGCAGTATTCGCGGATCTTCTTGGGAAGGTTGCCGGGAACGCCGAAGCGAGGGTCGTCGGGGTCAATAAAGCTCTGAAGCGGTTTTGCCGCCTTGCCCATTTCAACAAGCTCGCCAAAGCCGTATGTAGTGCCTTCGCGCATCCACTGTCTGCGGGATTCCTGAAGCACCCAAAGGCCTGTGATGTTTTTGGAGAAGCGGATTGTGCCCTCGTAGCCGCCTTCGTTTGTGAAGTTGTACATAGAGGATTTTTCGCTTATCTGCGGTTCTTTCGTTTCCGTACCCATAATAGACCATGTACCGGAGCTTATCCATATGAATTTATCGCTCTTTGCGGGAACGGCTACAACAGCGGAAGCTGTGTCGTGCGCGCCAACGGAAATAACCGTGGGGTCAATGCCGCCGCATTCCTCTTTTACGTCTGCACGGAGCTTGCCGCAAACAGTGCCGGGTTCAACTATATTGGAGAAAATGTGCTTCGGCAAGCCGAATTTTTCGATAATTTCGGGCGACCAGTTTCTCGTGCGTGCATCGAGAAGCTGAGATGTGGAAGCTATTGTATATTCCGTCTGCTTTTTGCCCGTGAGGAAGTAGTTAAGAAGGTCGGGCACAAAGAGCATATCCTTGGCAATACCGAGAAGCTCGGGGTTTTCCTTCTGGAGCGCGAGAAGCTGGTAGAGGGAGTTGAAATCCATTACCTGAATACCCGTTACGTCGTAAAGCTTTTCGCGGGGGAATGTTTTGAAGGCTTCTTCGGGAACGCCTACCGTTCTCGTATCTCTGTAGTGCACGGGGTTTGCAAGAAGTCTGCCGTCGCGTCCGAGCAAGCCGAAGTCAACGCCCCAGGTATCAATACCGATAGAAGCGATATCTTTATCATCGGAAAGCGCGCAATTGCGTATAGACTGCTTGATTTCATGGAAGATACGCAAAATATCCCATGTAAACTGACCTGCCGCCATAGCGGGGTCGTTGGTAAAGCGGTGGTTTTCAGCAAGAGCGAATTTTTCGCCGTCGAAAGTGCCAACGATGCCGCGGCCGCTTGACGCGCCGAGGTCGATGGCGAGCATTTTGAGTTTTTTCATTCTGTTCTCCCTTCCCTACCTTTCTTTCGGAGAAAGGTAGGACCAAAGAACTCTACCCTGTAAAGTTCTTTTCTTGTTTATTTTCTTATTTTTTAGTTACTGTGTAATTTGGAAAATCTTTTCCCTTGCACCTTTCTTTCGAAGAAAGGTGTGCCAAAGAACTCTACTAAGTAAAGCTCTTATTTTGTTTATATTCTATTTTTTAGTTACTGTGTTATGCGGGACGGAAAACCCGTCACCTACGGTTAAAATCTTAATGCCGTTCCCTCTGCTGTCATCTTGAGCGAAGCAACATCTTCTTGTTGCGGAGTCGAAACGCGCATCGCTTACCTCAGCTCCGCAATAGATACGCCCGTATCGCCTTCGCCCCATTCGCCTATGCGAACGGAAAGCACGCGCGTGTCGGTCTTGAGAAATTCCGTTACGCGGCGGCGAAGCACGCCCGTGCCCTTGCCGTGAACGATGCGAATGGTTTTAACGCCTGCGCGGAGCGCATCGTCGATGTATTTATCCACCATTTCGCAGGCTTCATCGCCGTATTTGCCGCGCAGGTCAAGCTGCGGCGCAAACGACGTTACCGCGCGCTCGCGGTAGAGCGAAATGGTTTGCTTTTTCTCCTTTTCATTGCAAACGACGGTTTTGCCGTCTATCAGCATAAGGCGGGAGGAGCTTATTTTCATCGTGGCGTTGCCAACCTTCACCATTACGTTTCCCTTTTTATCGGGCGCGGAAACAACTTCGCCCTTTTTATTGAGGTCAACGACTATAACACCGTCGCCCGCACGCAATTCGCGCGGCAATTTATAATCGCCCATTTCCGTTTTGAAAACAGGGTCTATCTCGTCTGTATTATCCTTTAGGTGAGCGCGTATTGCTTTTCGCGTTTCTTCAAGCGTTTGGGCAAGGTTTTCCTTTTCCTTCTGCTTCTTCGCCTTTTCAAGCTCTGCGAAAATAAATTCGCTCGTGGCTTTCGCTGCCTCTACCATTCTGCGCGCCTGCTCGCGCGCTTTTTCAAGCTCCTTCTGGGCTTCGGCAAGCTTGCGCTCTGCCTCTGCCTCGCTCTGGCTCTTCTTCGCCGTCATTTCGGAAAGCAGAACGTCTGCCTCCGCGCGGCTTTTTTCCATTTTTATTCGCTCCGCCTCGAGCTTGTCTATAACGCGCTCAAAGCGCTTGTCCTCACCCGAAACAAATCGTTCCGCGCGGGCAAGTATCGCAGAAGGCAAGCCGAGCTTGCCGGAAATTGCAAAAGCGTTCGATTTACCCGGCGTGCCTATTATGAGCTTATAGGTCGGGCGCAGGGTTTCAACATCAAATTCGCACGAGGCGTTGCATACGCCCTCTGTATCCATAGCGAAGGATTTAAGCTCCACGTAGTGCGTGGTGGCGGCAACAAGGGCGCGCTTTTCGCGCATTGCCTCTATAATAGCCATGGCAAGCGCCGCGCCCTCTATAGGGTCGGTGCCCGCGCCCAGCTCGTCGAAAAGCACTAGCGACTTATCGCTCACTCTTTCTATAATATCCACTATCTTCACCATATGTGAAGAGAACGTGGAAAGCGATTGCTCTATGCTTTGCTCGTCGCCTATATCGGGCAGAATTTCATCGAAAATGCACATAACCGAGCCATCTGCCGCAGGGATATGCAAGCCCGCCTGTGTCATCAGCGCGAAAAGGCCGAGCGTTTTGAGCGTTACCGTTTTACCGCCCGTATTCGGGCCCGTGATAATAAGCGTATCAAATTCCCTGCCCAGGCTGACGGTAACGGGTACGACCGTTTCCTTTGCCAAAAGCGGGTGGCGCGCGGAAATAAGGCTTATTTCGCGCCCCTCCGATATTTTCGGGCACATACCGTTATATGAAAAAGAAAGCTGTGCCTTTGCGAAAATAAACGCAAGGTCGGTTATAATTTCATAGTTTGCCGCAATACCGCCCGCAACAGCGGCAACCTTTGCCGAAAGCATGGCGATAATGCGCTCTATTTCGTCCTTCTCCTTGCCCTCCAGCATACGCAGCTCATTGTTTGCTTCCACAACGCTCATAGGCTCTATGAAAAGCGTGGAGCCCGAAGCAGAGGTATCGTGAACAAGGCCCTTTATTTCGTTTTTATATTCCAGCTTGACGGGTATAACGTAGCGCCCGTCGCGCATGGTGATGATGTTTTCCTGCAAGTATTTTGAATATGTGCCGCCCGTAACGAATTTTTGCAGGTTTTCGCGCACTCGGTTTTCTGCCGAGCGCATTTTGCGGCGTATGTTATAAAGCTCGTCGGAGGCTGTGTCCGCAAGCGTTTCGGGGCCGATAACGGCGCTTTCTATTTCGTCCTCAAGGTGCTTCTGCGGCACGAGGCGGTGGAAGTAATCGTCCAGCGCCGTCGGCTCTTCGCCGTGAGCAAAGGAGTTATATTCCTTCAGCGCGCGGGTTGCCGCCAGCACGCGGGCAATAGCCAGAAGCTCTGCCAAGGTGACGGAAGCGCCCCTGTCTGCGCGGTCGAGCGCGTCGGTTATATCGGTAACACCGCCGAAGGGCGCCATACCCTTTGCCGCGAGTGCGGAATAAGCCGCGTCTGTTTCCGCAAGCGTTTTTTTCACAACAAGCGAAGAGGACGTTGGCATAAGCGCGCGCGCAAGCGCCTTCGAACCCTCTGTGGGCGCGAAATAAGCAAGCTTTTCGCGTATTTTATCAAATTCAAGCGCGCGCACGGCGTTTTCAAATTTCGTATTTTCTGTTTGTTTCATCATAATTCATCAATATCAACGGCTTCCGTTTCGGGGAGCGCGCGTTTTTTCATGGGTTCTCTTTTTAAAAGGTCGTAGCTGAATTTGCGGCAGCACGAACCTTCGCGCACAAGCCCGTTTTTAGAGCAGATAACGTATTCGTTACCCTCCTTATCCGAGGGCGCGGGCGCGGAATATTCGCAGAAAGCGCAAATCTTTTCTATTTCCGCTTCTTTTTTAACCTTTGCCATACTCACCTCCGAGTTTTCGGGGAGCTGCGAAAAGGCATAGTTCTCCCACTAAAAATATCTATACATATATAGTATAACTCACAGATTGTTTTTTTTCCACAGTTTTTTGAAAATTTTCTTAAATAAACTTAAAATTTTTATAATAAAAATCAAAAATCCGGCAAAAACAGAGCAAAAAATGAGAAAAAGCAAGCAACTCTGCCATATGGCGCCAACCTGAGCCTTGCCCTCGCCGGGGAAGAAAAACACCGCACTCAACTCCGCCGTGCCGAAAAGCGAGCCGAACAAAAGCGAAAAAAGCGCCGTAAAAAAAGCCTGCGCCGTTTTGCCAAGCAAATATTTTTTCATGCTCACGCCCTCTGCCCCCACTGCGTCTGCCGACTGCAAAAGCACGGAAAAACCGCCGAAGCCCAGCATAAGCCCGCCGCAGAAAAAGCGAGCCTGCCCCGCGCCGAGCGCACCGAGACGTGCAAAGCCGCAGCTTATTTCAAGCAAGCCCGAAATAAGCGCGCCGAAAAAGCCGTGCGTAAGGCTTGCGGGCAAAAGCGAAAAAAGCATTGCCGAAAAAACGTAGAAAAACGTTACAAATGAGCAAATGTTCAGCGCAGAGGCGCCGCTGCTCTTTATAGCCGAGGTAAAAGCGGCAAGCGTGCGGGCAGGCGCGCGGCTAAAGCCCCTTTCCTCTGCGCGCACGCCGCTTCTGCGAGTGATCAAAAGCAGTAAAAGCGCAGACGCCGCCTGCGAAGCGAGCATTATAAGCCCGAAGCGCGCGCCGCCGCACATTGAGCCGACGGAAGCGACGAGAAAAGCGGGCGAAGCCGCCGTGGCAAAAGGCAAAATGCGCTCCGCCTCCCTTTCCGAAAGCGTGCCGCTTTTTATAAACTCCCCTGCCACAGCCGCGCCCGCAGGGTAACCCGAAAGCAAGCCGAGAAATATAACTGCCGCGCCGCTTTCGCTAACGCGGAAAAGCTTTTCAAAAGCTCCGCGCGTAAGGCGCGAAAAGGCGCGCGCGCCGCCGCAGGCGGCGAAGGTCTTTGCCGCCACCATAAAAAGAAAAACGCCCGGCACAACCCTGCGCGCGCAAAGCGAAAGCGCAGAAAAAGCCGCCTCTGCCGCCACAGCGGGCCTTGCAAGCGAAAAAACAAGCGCACACGCGCAAATACCGCAAAGAAAAAACTTAAGTATACTTTCTTTTTTTGTCATTATTCCCTCACTCCTTCACATAAAAATAGATATGCCGATTATTTTCGCGATATCCATAACTTGGGGGCATAGATTATGAAAAACAAGAAAAAACAAACGGGGCAAGCGTGCGCACGCCCGCTTGCGCGCGCGTGTGCGGCGGCGCTTCCCCGCTTTTCGCTCGAATGTGCGGAAAAATACGAGCTGCTCGTTTGCGGTTGCCGCAAAATAGAGCTTTATTCGCCCGAGGAAACCGTGCTTTGCACGCAGGGCGGCAAGGTGCGCGTGGCGGGTGCCAAGCTTACCATCGCCTTTATGGGCGAGGGAAAAATAATGCTTTCCGGCGTGATAAGCGCCATAGAATTCAAGTAAAAGGAGCATAATATGAGCAAAATTTCACGTTTTGTTTTCGGCGCGTACACGCTCAACGTGCCTGAAGAGCAGGCGCGCGGCGCGCTGAACGTGCTTATAACGAACAATATTCCCTTTGGCAAAACGCGCGTGCAGGGCGGCGCGCTTTCCCTTTGCCTTACCCCGCGCGGCTTCAAAAAATACCTCAAAGCCTGCGGCGGCGCGCTCATTTTCGGTGAAAAAGCCGTGCCGCAGGGCTTTTTTGCCGTTTTACGCCGTTACCGCCTGCGCACAGGTATGTTTTTGGGCGTGCTTATTTTTTCGCTTTCCGTTTTGCTTTCCTCGTTTTTTATATGGGATATAAATATAATCGGAAATGCAAATATAACTACTCAGGAAATAGAAGAACGGCTCGCCGCATACGGCGTGCGCGAGGGCGCGTTCATACCATCGCTCGATATGAACGAAATCGCAAGCCGCATACTTCTGGAGGCGGGCAATATCTCATTTATGAAAATAAATATGCACGGCACGGTGGCAAGCGTGGAGCTGCGCGAACGCCGTGAGGGCGCGGGCGAAGAGGCGCTTTCCGCGCCCTCCAACCTCGTAGCGAGGTACCCGGGGCAGATAGAGCGATTTGAGGTTATGGGCGGTGTTACCATGGTCGCCTACCTCCAGCCTGTGAAAAAGGGCGAGCTGCTTGTTTCGGGAATAATAGATTCACCCGCACTCGGCTACCGCCTGGTGCGCTCGCGCGGCAGGGTTCTGGCGCGCGTAACGCTCGCCTACGAAAGCGAAATTCCGCTTGAAACCGAAGAAAAAGCGTATACAGGCGCGGAAACACACAAAAAAAGCATAAAATTTTTTTCAAATTCAATTAATCTTTCAAAAAACACTAGCGTTCCGTATGCAAAATATGATACAATAGTAAATAAGGAAAAAATATACCTCTTCGGGAAAATAGAGTTGCCGATATACGTTATAACAGAAACGTACCGCGAATATACGCAAGCCGCGCGCACACTTACGGAAAGCGAGGCGCTCGAGCGCGCCCTTGCCGATATAGAAAAGCAAAGCGAGGCGGAGCTTGCAGGCGCAGAAATACTTTCGCGCTCAACGGAAACTTGCGTGCAGGGCGGCGCGCTTTTCGTGCGCACGGAAATTTACTGCATAACAGATATCGCCCAAGAGGTAAAAATAGAAACAAACTAGCTTGAGGTAAATTTTATGAACGAAAAAGTTCTTCTTACCGACACAATGGAGCAAACCGCAAACATTTTCGGTAATTTCGATATGAACGCCGCTATGATAGAAAAGGCATTCGACGTAAGCATAACCAACCGCGAATCGCAAACGACGGCGGGCGATGCCATAGTTGTGCGCGGCGAGGACGGTGAGGGCGTGCGCTGCGCCTTCGACGTACTGGAATACCTTAAAGGCGTTGCCGCGCGCGGAAACGAAATAACCGAGCAGACGGTGGAATATATCATCGGCACTGTAAAGGGCGGCGAAAAGCTCGAGCGCTTCGGCGACGACTGCATTTGCGTTACCACACAGGGCAAGCCCATAAAGGCGCGAACCGTCGGTCAGAAAAAATATATAGACCTTATCCGCAAAAACACTATAGTTTTCGGCATAGGCCCTGCGGGCACGGGCAAAACCTTCCTTGCCGTTGCCGCCGCCTCCACGGCGTTCCGCAACAAGGAGGTTTCGCGCATAATTCTCACGCGCCCCGCTGTAGAGGCGGGCGAAAAGCTCGGCTTTCTTCCCGGCGACCTGCAAATGAAAATAGACCCCTACCTGCGCCCGCTTTACGATGCGCTTTTTGAAATGTTCGGCGCGGAAACGTACCAGAAGCATATAGAGCGCGGCACGATAGAAATAGCTCCGCTTGCATATATGCGCGGCAGAACGCTCGACGATTCCTTTATAATTCTCGATGAAGCGCAGAATACCACGCCCGAGCAGATGAAAATGTTTCTCACGCGCCTCGGCGCGGGCAGCCGCGCTATTATCACGGGCGATATAACGCAGGTAGACCTTCCCTCCGGCAAAAAAAGCGGCCTTACCGAAGCGATGAAAATTCTCCGCGGCATAGACGATATAGCCATTCACGAGTTCAACGAGCGCGACGTTGTGCGCCACAGGCTCGTGCAGAAGATAGTTATCGCATACGATAAATACGAGCGCGAAAACCGCATAAAGGAAGAAGAGAAAAAGGAACAGAAATTTAAAATCGTAAAGAGGGATAAATAATGAAGCTTACCGTATACTTCACCAATAAACAAAATAAGCACCGCATAGGCGCACGCCTTACGGAGCTTATAGAAACCGCAATAGGAAAAACCCTGAAGCACGAGCATTTCCGCAAAAACGCCGAGGTTTCCGTTACTTTCGTAGATAATGGGGAAATTCACGCGCTCAACCGCGAATTCCGCGACAAGGACAAGCCCACAGACGTGCTTTCCTTCCCTCTTTGGGATGCAGACGAGGGCTTTGAGCTTGACCCCGCAATAGGCGCGGTGGCGCTTGGCGATATAGTAATATCCGCAGAGCGCGCACACGAGCAGGCAGAGGAGTTTGGCCACAGCTTCGCGCGCGAGGTTTGCTTCCTGGCCGTACATTCCACGCTCCACCTTATCGGCTACGACCACGAGGTAAGCGAATACGATGAAAAATATATGAACGAAACGCAAGAAAAAATTCTTGCGAAAATGGGACTTCACAGAAAATAAAGATAAAGGAAAATATAAAATGGAAAAGACAATATTCGCCGCAATAGTCGGCAGACCTAACACAGGTAAATCTACGCTTCTCAACGCAATTCTCGGCCAGAAGATCGCCATAGTTTCCCCGAAGCCGCAAACGACCAGAACGAGAATTACGGGCATTCTAACAAAAGACGACGTACAGTTCGTATTCCTCGATACCCCCGGCATACACAAGCCGCAGGATAAGCTCGGCTCCTACATGGTGCGCGAGGCAAACGGCGCTATAGGCGACGTAGACGCCGTGCTTCTCGTTGTAGAAAGCGGCAACCGCGTTGGCGAGGTTGAAAAAACTATAATGAAAAAGGTTGACGAGGACATACCGCTTATTCTCGTTATCAACAAAACGGACGTAAGCAACGCAACGCAGGTTGCGGAAACAATTATGCGCTTCAGCTCAGAGCGCGAGTTCGATGCCGTTGTGCCGATATCCGCTAAGAATAACGAGGGTGTTGAGCATATAGTGGCAGAGCTTGGCAAGTTTGCAAACGAAAGCCCCTGGTTCTTCCCCGAAGACATCGTAACAGACCAGCCCGAGCGCGCTATCGCCGCAGAGATCATACGCGAAAAAATGCTCCGCCTGCTTGCAGAGGAAATACCCCACGGTGTGGCGGTCGTTATAGAGGCATGGAACGAAAGCTCCAAGCTTATAAAAATACGCGCAGAAATCTTCTGCGAAAAGGAATCGCACAAGCCCATCATCATCGGCAAGCACGGCGATATGCTCAAAAAAATCGGCTCTATGGCGCGCGAGGATATGGAAAAGCTCTTCGGCGTGAAGGTATTCCTCGACCTTTGGGTTAAGGTTAAGGAAAATTGGCGCGAGCAGAATGCCGCAATTGCAAACTTCGGCTTCAAAGACGAGGCGTGATTTTATAAGTATTTTTACAGGCTCCCTTGTGCAAAGGGAGCTGTCGCCGCAGGTGACTGAGGGATTGTTTTTTGGAAAATTTGTATCTTTTAGTAACAATCCCTCCGTCTTTTGCTTCGCAAAATCCACCTCCCTTTGCACAAGGGAGGCTTCTTAATCGAAATTTTTAAATTAAAATTTTTCCACATAACTTTATCGACAAGTTCATTATTGCTTTTTTGAGGAAAGTTCTTTGCCTACTTTCTTTCAAGAAAGTAGGAGGAGGTTTTACCGTGCTTATAACAACGAAAGGTCTTGTAATACGCGAAACGCCCGTAGGCGATTTCGATAAAATGCTTACGGTGCTTACATCAGAGCATGGCAAAATTTCCGTTTTCGCCAAAGGCTCCAAGAAGCTGAAAAGCTCCTCTTTCGTTTGCAGCCAGATGTTCTGCTATGCGGAATTTGTTCTGCGCAAAACGACCGACGTTTTTTATATAAACGATTGCACGCTTATAGAAGGATTTTTCGATATACGCAACACGCTGGAGGGCAGCGCCCTTGCAAGCTATATCGCCGACGTGGCGCGCGATATTTCCACAGAGCATACCGACGAAACAAATCTTCTGCGCCTTACGCTCAACTGCCTTTTCGCTATATCCAAGGGCAAAAAGCCGCTTCCCGTAATCAAAGCGGTTTTCGAGCTCCGCGCGGTTTGCTACGCGGGCTTTTTGCCGCGCCTTTCGGGCTGCGATATTTGCGGCTGTGCCCCGCTTCCCACTTACTTTTTCGATATAGACAGCGGCGTTTTCTACTGCGAGGAGTGCTACCACGCGCGCGCAAAGCTTTTTGAAGACGAGGCGGGCAAAATAAGCGAGGCGGAAAGCATTTACGCCGCGGCGCACACAATAATTCAAATTTCGCCGAGCGTTTTCGCCGCCGTTATCTATTCCCTTTCCGCGCCGCAGGAAAAGATTTTTTCCTTCACGCTCGCGGAGGACGCACTGCACGATTTCGCCGTATTCTGCGAAAAATACGCGCTCTGCCACCTGGAAAGAGATTTCAAAACGCTTGAGTTTTACCATAGCCTGGTGGACTAACACAACTTTTTCTTTTTGAAAGAAAAAGTTGCAGTTTTATCGCTTATCACTTTTAATTTTAATTAAAAATTCTTGCGCCTCCCCGAGTTTGATTTTTGCTATCGCAAAAATTACTCGGAACCACGGCGCATTTTTACGGTTTACAGATTTTTTATGGTCTGCGAACAAATATGGCATGAAATTTGATATATGGCTAAGTTTATCGGGACGGATGCCCTACACCGTACGTTTTTCGACAGCATATTTTTATAAAAAACTCAAGGCAGGAGCAAGCTCCCGCCTTAGTTTATACCCAATTTTGATTTATATCTTTAACGTATGAATAATATGTGAAGGTTTCCGTTTCGAAATCGTACAGGTAATATATAACGTAACCGCTTACGTAATACTCTGCAAAAACCTTATCGTCTTCGGCGATAAAATGCATATTATTATAAAATCCGTTTTCTTTGATAAACGCCATTTCTTCATTGTTCGCGCAAATATTTGCGTGAATTTCTTTTTCGGGCAAATAACGTATTTTCCCCGTTTCGGTATCTTTTACGGAATATATCCTGTTCGTTTCGAATATTTCATCCCACGTTGAGGGATACTCTGCCCTCACCTCGTATTTGCGCTTGGCGGGAGAGGTAAGCCCGATGCCGTACCTTTCGAAAGTGCCGTCCGCGATATTGTAAATATAATAATTTCTCTCCGATTCGTATTCCAAATACATTTCCTCGTCGTTAAGCACGCCCCACGAGCCAACGTCGTCGTTATGAAACTTCAGAATAAGCTCCTTATCCTTAAGCGAGTGCGTGCATCGGTACACATGGCAATGGTTATCCTCGTAGGTGTAAAAATAAACGTAATTTTCGGTTATTTCGTCTATGTATTCTCTTATGTTTTCCTCGTCACTCCACGGAACGTACCCTTCCGCCGTTCTTCCGTCCGAGTAGGTAACGGTGAAATGGTTGCGGCTCCAGCTTGCACGAAAATGCCCGTCCTCGCGTTTTTTAAGAAGCGCGAGAACCTTCGGTGCTTCGCGCTCCGTGCGCTCATGCTCCGCATTTAATAGTACAATTACGAGAAAAGTCAGCAAAATCACCAAAGCAACAATAACGCCGATGATGGCAAGCACCGTCTTTTTTACGTTTATATTATCCTTTTCGAAATCTCCGTCCTTCATGAAGAAAAGAATTATTCCCGCCACAGGGCTTACGAAAACCAAAATCGAGATTTTAACCCCGAGCGATACGTCGCTTTTCTTCTCTGCCTTTGCTACGTGGGGGTAAAGAAGCATACCCACAGCAATCGAAATGATTATGTTCAGACCAAACATCATTCCCAAAATCATAAAAATCTGTGCCGTTTTTTTCATGATAGCTCTCCTTAAATGCTTTCTATATAATAAGACGCAGGCAAAAGCGCATTTTTTGCATTTTTCGGTTTTGTTTACAATTTATTTACAAAATAGAGCCATTGCCCAACCTCCTATAGGAAGTTGGGCAATGACTATTTTTTCAAGTTTTTATCAATCCTTGTAGTTGAAATATGCAATTTCGGGGCGTACGTCGGGGTTTTCAAGCACTATCTCGCAGTTTTCCACGCGGAAGTTCTTCGCGTACTTGACCGTGAATGCGTGGCCTACGGAAGAACCGTGGCGGTCGTATTCGGGGTAGCGCGCGTCGATAACTCTCGGCTCTTCGGGAATTTCCGCAGCGCCGCCGGGAAGCACGAAGTAGCAATCGCGGAAGGTTACGTTTTCAATTCTCGCGTGGTCGTACTGACCTATCGCCATAACCTCGCGTACGTGCTTCGTGTGGCTGAAGGGATAATAATGCTCGAAGCGGAGCTCGTTGAATTCAACTCCATCTATTTTGCCGAGTCTGGGCGGGTTGCCGCCACGCGGGCATCTCTTTCTGTCGCCCACGGTGATGTAAACGGGCGCGCCCACATCTGTCATGCTGATGCGCTCGAATTTTACGTTTTCAACGTCTGCGCCGTCTACCGTTTCAAGGGAAACGCCGCAACGGTTTACGTTTTTAACGAAGCAATCGCGCACGCTCGTGTTTTTAAGGCTGTAATACGTGTCCGTGCCGAATTTGATACCCGAAGCAAGGCTCTGTATCATCATATCGTAAACGTCGATGTTTTCGCAGCCGTAGGGGTCGGAGCTCTTGAAGCAAAGACCGTCGTCACCCGCCATAATGTTGCAGGAGTAAATTGTCATATCGTGGCAGTCCACGGGGTCGATGCCGTCGCGGTTGGGTGTGTTGAGGCAGTCGAGGTTGAGGTGGTGCATAACGATATTGCGGGAGGAAAGCGGCACAACCGTCCAGAAGCCGGGGCTCTTGAAATTGAGGTTTTCGATTGTGATGCCCTCGGAATACGTGATGTAGCAGAGGTCGGGGCGGCAATCTTCCTTTCTTCTTTCGGAAATGGGGTCGTTCATCTTGAAGCGGTACGTGCCGTTGCCGTCGAGCATACCGCCGCCTGTAACGCGAACGTTATGAACGTTTTCGCCGTAAACAAGGCCGCGTCCGAGCTGGCGCACGGCGCAAAGGCTCGTGCCGGGCTCCATAAGCGGATATTTGCTGTGGTCGTGCGTGCCGAGGATAGTCGCCGCGCGGTCTACCCAAAGCGTCATATCGCTCTTCAGGAAAAGCTCGCCCGTGAAGAACGTGCCGCGGGGTAAAAGCACCGTGCCGCCCGTATAAGCCGCATCGTCTATAGCCTTCTGAATAATTTCCGTTTCAAGCGTTACGCCGTCGCCCTTTGCGTTATATGGCGCTTTCGTAACGTCGAAAACGGGCGCGTTCGGTATCATACCGCGCGCAAAATCAACGTCATCGTAAACGCGCACGCGCATAAGCGTAAGGCCCGCTTTTTCCGCTGTGAACACAGCGTTACAAACCTCTGCCACGGGGTTCATGAGCTTGAAGCCCTTTGCGCGGTAAGCACCGTCTACCATAAGGTCGTATGTGCCCGCG
This sequence comes from Clostridia bacterium, assembly GCA_017451975.1. Classification (GTDB taxonomy): domain Bacteria; phylum Bacillota; class Clostridia; order Oscillospirales; family CAG-272; genus UMGS731. The sequence continues at coordinate 7,953 of JAFTNI010000021.1, read as the reverse complement.
TTTGTATCCACGGTCACCTTTATGTTCATATGGTTCTGGCAGGGGAAGTAGTGGAATTCGCAAAGGCCGCCGAAAATGCGAACGAATTCGCCGCCGTTGGAAGCGTAGAGGTTGTTTTTATAAAGTGCAACACGCATCGCGGGCGTGCCGTTCTTATCCGTAAGCATGGGGGCCATGCAAAATTCATCGGAATTTGCAAGCACAAGGCTTTCCACCGTGCAAACGCCGGAAACCGCGGGAAACGCATAAGCCATCGCCGCGCCCGCACCGTCATTTGCAGAAACCTTGAGCGCTTTGGAATCTTTAAAGGGGTACGCAACCGTTTCAACAAGAGCGTTATCGCTCTTTGCCATATAGCGGGATGCCACGCCCTCGAAATCGTCGTCGCAAACATAAAGCTCCGTAAAATCGGAAACAACAAGGTTATCTACCTTCGCTTCGCCTATGGGGCAGGCAAAGCTTAAGCTTTCAAGCTTGCCCTTGCCGCAAGGAATGGTTGCGTCTTTGCGGCAGTTTACAAAAAGCTCTGCCTCACCCGTTTCGCCGTTGTAAAGCACGCGAATGTTTGCTTCTTCGCCGCAATCGCAAAGCTCAACTTCTTCTTCGCTTATATCCCAAGAAACGCAAGCGTCGGAGAATGTGAGCGCGAAAAGCTCTTCCTTTTCGCCGTAGAGCGTAAGGCTTGCCACGCTTTCGTCGCGAACTTCAATTTTAGCCGCAATGCTTACTCTGTCACTGCCGTCGAAATCGCGCGAAAGTGCCGCGCCTGCCGCAAGGCGCACGTATTTATCGCGCGCGTCTTTTTCGCGCGCAACAAGGGCAACCTTGCCCTCTGTATAGTATTCTGCGTCGAGTGCTTCGCCGTTGAATACGTCTGTTATATAGTTTTTGTAGGTTCTCTTTTCATATGCTTCGGGAAGCACGTCGGAAATAACCGCCGCGGGCACGGGCGTTTCCCCGGGTGCGTACTCCTTGGGCAGAACGAAAACGGAAAAATGGTTGCTTTCGCCCGTAAACCCGGGCACGTTTACGTGCTCACCTTCTGCAAAATCACGTGCAAAAATAGCGTATACCGTGCCGTCGGACGATTTCATTTCGTCGCCCGTTACTGCCCATTCCGCCGTGTAATCGGGTATATTTTTCTTATCGTAAGCCGCGAAAACCGTGATATCGCGCTCAGCGAAGAAATCTACCTCCTGCTTATCGTCGAAGCCGTCGGCGGCAGAGTTAAACGTAACGATATAATCTGCACCTATGTATTTTTCGTCGATTTCAGCTATTGTAACATCGCTGTTGGAGTAGATTTTAGAGCCTACAGCCATATTCGGGCTTACGTAGTACCAACCGCTTGTATCCCAAGGAGCAACAAAACGGCTCGTAAGGGGCTTTGCGGGTATAAAATTAACATTGCTTTTTTCATAAGATATTGACATAGTTTCTCTCCCAAGTCATTATTTTTGTATTAATATATTTATTTTAGCATATGCTGCAAAAAAAAGCAACCGTATTTTACGGCTTGCGCAGAAATCGATTTTTGAATCTTTCAAGCCTTCCCCCTCTTATCGGAGGAAGGTGTCCAACTTCGCTTTTTACCGCCGCGAGATTCTTCGCTTCGCTCAAGAATGACACGCGTAGAGAGCTTGAGAAAAGAGCTGCTAGCGGAACATTGACAAAGAATATCGTGTATGATATAATATAATAACAAACTTTTACTATTTATATACCAGATACTATGACCCTATATTAAACCTTTATGATAATTTAACCGAAGGGCGGTTTCGTTAATGAAAAATAAAAATATTTACATATATTCTATATTTTGGCGTTTGTCTGCTGTTTTCTTCACATTGTTTTTCCTCATATTCTTTATTATATTTCTATTTGATTCTTTTGATATTAACACATTTGCTTTTTTTCTGCTTATGATATTGTTATGCGGCTTTTTTTCGGTATACTTACGGCTTATGGGGGTTTTTATAGATTTTAAAAAGAATTTATTGGTCATAAGGACATTTGATGTTTTGGGTACTCTAAAAGTTCCACTTGATAAAGTAGCAAGCATTGTCGTGACTGATAGAACAAACAGCAGACTCTGTGCTATTGAATTTTGTGTTAGATTAAAAAATGGATACGTTGAAAAACGAGAGTACGGTTATGTAAGAGGCAATATATTTCTTGGACCGGCAAGAGGTGAAACTATAAAAAAACAAGTTGAGGCTATTTTTCCATTAACGGAGGAGTGATTTAGTGTTTGGTATTATCAGATTAATTATTGGCATAATTTTTCTTATATTTTCAATTATAGTAATACGAAAATCTATTGTATCACACAAACGTGTACTGTATTTTGTTTCTACAGGTGTAGCAGTAGCATTGATTGCTGTTTTGACAATTTTACCTTTTGAAAATCTTTTTATAACGTTTGACTCTCCTAAATCATCGTATGAATATTATACTTCGGGAAAATCTAACATTGAACTTATAGTAGAGGGTACTGATTGTGATCTTGTTGTTGATTGTAAAAATGATGCTTATACATGCCTAATCATACCAAAAAACTCAAACGGGTGGAAGATAGGAACCGGGTTGAACACCAAAAGAATATTTCAAAAAATTTCTAATGGAATTACTGTATATATTTATCAGTATAAAAATACAAACGACTATTTTATAACTATTTTTGACACCTCCGGCGGTGAACTGGAGATATTAGATTCCTATAATACGGAGTTTGAATTTTTGAAAAAAAATAACGAGTTTATTGGAAAGGAATTTACCACCTATTACGCATATATCCCTAACTTTAATTCACAATATTGTGTTGTGGTAAATGGTTATGAAATAGTATTTGAAATACAATAATATACTCATAACCTCGCGGCAGAAGACAAGCTATAATGTAACCATCTACATATATTTAATATCTGAAATTAATTTTCACGCTCCCCTTTCGGGAGCGTTTTTTTAGCAAAGCCTTCCCCTTTTAATAGGTATCGAAGCGGCGGTGCGGGTTTCGACTCCGCCCTGCCGCGATTTCCGCGCGCTTCGCAAAAAAATACATTGCAAAAGCTGCGCGGATATGGTACAATATAAAAGTAATACATTTTCGGAGGTAGAAAATGAACGTTTTTGATACTGTTATGCTTTCGCGCGCAGAGGAATACGACGCGGCGAAAATTAAAGATATACTTGCGGCGCACTTTGCCGCACTCGGCTTAAACGCCGAATTTTTTGCGGGCAAAAAGGTGGCCGTAAAGCCCAACCTCGTTATGAAAAAAGAGCCCGAGGCGGCGGCGACAACTCACCCCGCAGTGCTCGATGCCCTGCTTTCCCTGCTTCGCGATATGAACGTTACCCCCGTAATTGCGGAAAGCCCCGGCGGGCTTTACACTGCGGCTAGAATGGAAAGCATTTATAAAGGCTGCGGCATAACCCCCGTAGCGGAAAAATACGGCGATATACTCAACCGCGACGTTACCTGGAAGAAAATGCGCTTTGAAAAAGCGCTCGTCTGCCACGATTTCGATATAATCACTCCGCTTTACGAAGCAGACGTTATTATAGACCTTTGCAAGCTAAAAAGCCATTCGCTCACGAAAATGAGCGCGGCGGTGAAAAACTTCTATGGCTCCGTGCCAGGCGTTACGAAATTTGAAATGCACGCCGCCTTCCCCGAAAACGAGCGCTTTATAGGCATGATCTGCGACCTTTGCAAAATGTTCTGCGAGGAAAAAGAAATCATTGCCATAACAGATGCTATAGTCGGCATGGAGGGCAACGGCCCCACGGGCGGCTCGCCGCGCAAAATAGGCTGCCTGCTTTCTGCGCGCAACCCCTTTGCAAGCGACCTGCTTGCCGAAAAGATACTCGGATTCGAGGGCACTGTGCCCATGGTTCGCGAAGCGGCGAAGCGCGGCTATATGCCCGAAAGCGTGGAAAAGCTCAATGTCGTTGGCATAAACCCCGAAAACGTCGCAATGCACGATTTCGTAGAGCCCGACAGCACAAAAGGCGGCGGCAGCGCGCTTACCTACTTCACCACGGGCAAATGGGGCAATATTTTCGCGCCGAAGCCGAAAATAAACCTTTCGCTTTGCCGCGGCTGCGGCGAATGCGCCGCCTCTTGCCCGCAGCACACCATAGAAATGCGCAAGAATAAGGAAGGCAAAAAGAAAGCCCATATCATAAGAAAAAATTGCATACGCTGCTTCTGCTGCCAGGAGCTTTGCCCCTTTGTTGCCATAGACACGAAGAAAAACCCTCTTCTAAATATAATAACGAAATTCAGTTAAGGCGGTAAGAATGGAAAATAAAAAGGAATTAACTCTGCTCGCCCCGGCAAAAATAAACGTCTGCCTCGGCGTCACGGGCAGACGCGCAAACGGTTACCACGATATAGATTCCGTTATGCAGACAATAGGTATTTACGATAAAGTGAGCGTTACGCTCACAGAAAACGCCGTGGGGCAAAAAATAGACGTCGTTTGCAAGGGCCACCCCGAGCTCGACGGCGAAAACGACATAGCCTACGGTATGGCGCAAATATTTTTTGAATATACGAAAACAGAAAACTACGAGGTTTTCATAGAAATAGAAAAGGTCATTCCCATGGAGGCGGGCCTGGGCGGCGGCTCTTCCGACGCCGCAGCGGTTGTGATCGCGCTGAACGAGCTCACAGGCTCGCGACTTACCGAAGCGGAGCTTATGGCGATAGGCGCGAAGGTCGGCGCAGACGTCCCCTTCCTCGTGCATAAGGGCACGGCCTTCGTAGGCGGCATAGGCGAAAACATAACCCCCTGCCGCAACCTGCCCGAAACGCAGGTTCTCGTAGCTTACCCGAAAACGGAAAAGGTTTCCACGGGCAAGGCTTACGCGGCAATAGATGCTCACGGCAAATTTTCACCACATGAGGATTTTGAAAAAATGAAATCTGCCGTGGAAAACGGCGATATCGCGGCTATTTCCGCCGCAAGCTACAATATTTTCGAAAGCGTTCTGCCCGAAGGCTCTGCCGTTTTCAGAATCAAGGCGGAAATGCTCCGCCGCGGCGCGCTCATGAGCCTTATGAGCGGAAGCGGAAGCGCAGTTTTCGGTTTCTTTGCCTCACAAAAGGCGGCAGAAAGCGCCGCGCAAGCGCTCGAAAGCGAAGCCAGAACCTTCGTATGCAGGCTTTGCCGCAAAAACGAAAGCTACGCCGTAAAGTGAGCTATAATAATAGCGCCAAGGCATATAAGCGCAAGCGCACCAAGGCAAGCACAAACGAATATAAACGCCGCACTCAACGTGCGGCGCTTCTTTTTGCACTCGCCGCATTCCCTTATAATACGCTCTGCCTCTGCGGAAATTTTCGCCTCGTCATCCTCGCCCGCCCCGCTTTTCAGAATAAAAAAGGCTTCGCTTATAATTTCGGAATCTATATTTTTTACAACCATAAGGTTTCTTTTATATTCGCGGATATTCATTTAAACTTTCCCTCCGAAGGTATTTTTAGTTATTATTTCCACGGCGCGCGGAAATATTCACATATATACGCGCGCAAAGCATAAAATGTCGTAACTTGCGAAGAATAAAAGCGAAAAAACTATTGCCAAAACAGCAAAAAAGCGGTATAATAATATCAGCCGACCGCAAAAGGTGTTTTGCGGTGATTATTTTGGGGCAAGCCCCGATTTTTATATTTTTTGCCAAGATGTTTTTCAAAAGGTTTGTGAAAAACGTCGGGCAACTCTTTAAGCTCTCACACTTTGCTGCGCAAAAAATGCTCGGGAGATTTTTTGCGGTGCAATACATAGTAGTTTTTTACCGTACAAAGCTGTACGGAATACGTTTTTGCGCTTATTTTTAGCGCATTGCAAATTTTACAGAAAGGAACTTTCGCAAAAAGCGAATTTTTACGGAATATTTAATGGCTAAAACAAAACTTAAAAAGCTTCGCATAATACCCCTCGGCGGTCTTGGCGAAATAGGCAAAAATATAACCGCGCTTGAATACGGCGATAATATTATAGTAATAGATTGCGGCCTGGGCTTTCCTGATGACGATATGCTGGGCATAGACCTCGTAGTGCCCGATGTAACTTACCTTCAGAACAACCTGCAAAAAATAAAGGGCATTTTCCTCACGCACGGCCACGAGGACCATATAGGCTCGCTTCCCTACGTTTTGCAGAAGCTACCCGTGCCCGTTTACGGCACGCGCCTCACGCTCGGCATACTGCTCAATAAATTTCAGGAGCATACCTTCAGCCACGCGCCCGAGCTTATTTGCGTTTCTGCGGGCGAAAAAGTAAAGGCTGGCGTTTTCGAAATAGAGTTCATTCATGTAAACCACTCTATTGCCGATTCGCTTTGCCTCGCAATCAAAACGCCCGTCGGCGTTGTGGTGCATTCAGGCGACTTCAAAATAGATCCAACACCCGTAGAAGGCGAGATGACCGACCTCACGCGCCTGGGCGAGCTTGGCAGAGCAGGCGTAAAGCTTCTCATGTGCGAATCCACAAACGTGGAGCGCGAGGGCTACACACATTCGGAGCGCCGCGTTGGCGAATCGCTCGAGCGCTACTTCGAGGAATATAAAAACAAAAGAATTATAATTTCCACGTTTTCTTCAAATGTTCACCGCGTTCAGCAGGTCATAGACCTCGCGGTTAAGTACGGCAGAAAGGTTGCCGTTACGGGCAGAAGCATGATAAACGTAATAGGCGCGGCAACAGAGCTTGATTATATGAATATGCCCGACGGCACGCTTATCGATATAGGCGAAATAAAGCGCTACCCCGCCTCTAAGCTCGTTATAGTTTCCACGGGTAGCCAGGGCGAGCCCATGAGCGCGCTTTACCGCATGGCGTACAGCATGCACGATAAGGTTGAAATGTCCCCCGAGGACGTGGTTATAATCAGCGCTTCCGCCATACCGGGCAACGAAAAGCTTGTGGGCAACATTATAAACGAGCTTTACCGCAAGGGCGTTACCGTGCTTTCCGATTCCGTGGCAGAGGTTCACGTTTCGGGCCACGCCTGCCGCGAGGAGCTGAAAATTTTCCATGCTCTCACAAAACCCGAATTTTTCATGCCCGTTCACGGCGAGGCGCGCCACCTTCACATACACAAGGAGCTTGCCGAGCAAATGGGTATGCCCCCGTACAATATTTTCGTGGGCGAAATAGGTAAGGTGCTTGAAATCGACGCAAAGGGCGCGCGCTGGGCGGGCACAGTGCCTGCAGGCGTCGTGCTTGTAGACGGCTACGGTGTTGGCGACGTTGGCAACGTAGTTCTGCGCGACAGAAAAATACTCTCCTCCGACGGTATTATAACCATCGTAACGGTTATAGACCGCACATACGACGAAATCGTAACGGGGCCCGAGGTTATTTCGCGCGGCTTCGTTTACGCAAAGGAATCGGAAGCGCTTATCGACAATATCAAAACAATCGCGCGCGATACCATCAATATTTGCTTCGACCGCGGCAACGATTGGAACCAGATGAAGTTCAAAATCAAAGACGAGGTTGCAAAATACGTAAACCAACAAACAAAGCGCAAACCCATGATCGTACCAATCATAATGGAAATACAGTAAAAGTAAAACGCACATCGAAAGATGTGCGTTTTTTGCGTATTGCCGCGGTAATGCCCAGCCGCGTGCAGGGCGTGGGGATTTTATGCAAATTTCACGGGTTGTCGAGGGCGCCAGCCCCTACCGATTACACAAAAATCTTTGCACATTCGTAGGGGCGAACTGTGTTCGCCCGCCTCTATGGCTTCCCCTGCATAAGCGTGACTGATGAGGTGTACCATCGCTTTTAATTTAAATTTTTTACTTTTATAATAATAACGAAAGAACACCTCATCCACCGCAAACCGAGAACCCCAAACGATGCTTCGCATCATTTGAGGACCCCGTGCGGTCCCCCTTCCCCTAATAAGAGGGGAAGGCTTGGTGCTATCATAGGC
>JAFTNI010000020.1 GCA_017451975.1 Clostridia bacterium | reverse complement strand
TTTTTCAGCATTTGCACGCGCAGCTCAGGGTCTGTGGTGTGAACGGAAATGTTGATGGGCGACATACGCATCTTTATAATTCTGTCTATATCCTCTTCCGTCATATTTGTAAGAGTGATATAGTTGCCCTGTAAAAACGAAAGGCGGCTGTCGTCGTCTTTGAAGTAGAGCGTATCGCGCATACCCTTCGGCAGCTGGTCTATAAAGCAGAAAATGCATTTGTTTCTGCACGAATGCTTTTTATCCATAAGGAACGTTTCAAATTCCAGGCCGAGGTCGTCGTATTCGCCCTTTTTTATATTGAATGTTTTTTCTTCCCCGTCCCTTTTTATAAGGAGGGAAAGCTTTTTTTCGCAAATGTAATATCTGTAATCTAGAACGTCGCGTATCTCATTACCGTTGATAGAGATAATTTCATCGCCGGCTTTGATCTTCGCCTTTTCTGCGGGAGAAAAACGCTCCACTGACTCTATGCGGACCATAAAATACCCCCTGATATGAAATGTAGGTATGCCCAAGAGCGAGCATACCTACCTCGTGTTTTAAGCTATTTCGCTCGATTAAGCGTCCTGCTTAACGATTTCTTTGCCGTCGTAAGTGCCGCACTTCTTGCAAACTCTGTGAGAAAGGTTGTATTCACCGCACTTGGGGCACTGTGTCATGCCGGGAAGATCAAGTTTCCAAACGTTAGAACGTCTTTTATCTCTTCTCGCTTTCGATACTTTTTTCTTCGGTACTGCCATTGTTATCTAACCTCCTTGAATAAGTAAAAACTTACATTTATTTTAATAGTGTTTTTAAAATCTCGAGCCTCGGGTCTGTGGTTTTTGTAACACAACCGCATTCACCCTCGTTAAGATTTTTTCCGCATTTCGGGCAAAGCCCTTTGCAATCTTCCGAGCACAGCAATCTCGAGGGCATTTCAAGAAGAACCTGCTCTGTCAAAGGCTCGAAAATATCGAGTTTTTTATCTTCGATAAAGATATAATCGTCGTTTTCTCTGTCCGTATCACGCCCTGCGATCTCACGTTCAAAAGAAAGCTCGATTTTCCCGTCTACCGGTTTTGTGCATCTGGCACAATCCGACGTAAATGAGAGGTCGGAATTTACTGTGAGTACCATATATCCCGACATATTCTTTACGTTTCCCTTCACGGAAACGGGGGTATGAAATTTCACATCGGGGAAAAGCTCTGCAAGCACCTCTTCTTCCTCGGGAACCGTTGCAAAATCAAATTCGATTTTGTTTTTTTCGCCGCAAAGTATCGGCTGCATATCAAGTTTCATAAGCTAACCCTCGCAAAATATCATACGCTGAAGTGTACAATTTTCAAAAAACATTATACACTTATAGAATTATACCGTAAGAGAAATGATTTGTCAATATTTTTAAGAAGAAAAGGCGAAATTTTTTTCAATTTTTTTCTTGTTTTCAGTTTTTTGCAAACTTTCCTTAGCAGATATAAATTATTTCGCGATTATGTTGAAGATTTTGTTCTTAACGTAAATTTCTTTTATAATGTTCTTGCCCGCAATGAAGGAAGCGATCTTCGCGTCTGCCTTCGCGATTTCCGAAACGGTTGCCTGGTCGGCGCCGTTGGGAATGTCTATCGTGCCGCGGGTCTTGCCGCAAACCTGAACGGCGATTGTTACAGTGCTGTCAACCGTTTTTGCTTCGTCGTATTCGGGCCATTTTTCAACGGAGAGGAAGGTGCTTTCGCCAAGCTCGTGCCAGATTTCTTCCGTAACGTGGGGAGCAAAGGGGCTAAGGAGCGTGATGAATGTTTTGAACTCGTCAAGCGTAAGCGTGCCTGCATCGTAGATATCGTTCGTAAGCGACATCATAGCGGCGATAGCCGTGTTGAACTTCATTTCCTCGATATCCTGGGAAACCTTCTTTATTGTCTTGTGGAATGCGCTTTCGAGCTTGGGTGTAACGCCCGTACCCTTCGCCATATCGTAAAGACCTACCACTCTGTCTATAAAGCGCTTGCAGCCCTTAACGCTGTTATCGTTCCACGGTGTTGCGGAAGCGTAGTCGCCCATAAAGAGAATGTATATACGAAGTACGTCTGCGCCGTATTCGTCTACAACGTCGTTGGGGTCTACAACGTTGCCCTTGGATTTACTCATCTTATCGCCGTCGGGGCCGAGTATAAGACCCTGAGCCGTACGTTTTGCATAGGGCTCGTCTACGGGAACCTCACCGATATCGTAGAGGAAGCGGTGCCAGAAACGGGAGTAGATCATGTGGCGCGTAACGTGCTCCATACCGCCGTTGTACCAGTCTACGGGCAACCAATATTTGAGCTTATCGGGGTCTGCGAAAACGTTCGCGTTGTGAGCATCGATATAGCGCAGGAAGTACCAGGAGGAGCCTGCCCACTGGGGCATTGTGTCTGTTTCGCGTTTTGCATCTCCGCCGCATTTGGGGCATTTGCAGTTTACAAAGCTTTCAACCTTTGCAAGCGGGCTTTCGCCGCCTTCGCCGGGGGCGAAGTTTTCCATATCGGGAAGTCTGAGCGGGAGCTCTTCATAGGGTACGCCCACCATACCGCACTTTTCACAGTGAACGATCGGAATAGGCTCGCCCCAATATCTCTGGCGGTTGAACGCCCAGTCCTTCATTTTGTACTGAACGCCCTTTTCGCCGATACCCTTGGAGGTAAGGTATTCAAGCATTTTTGCAATAGCTTCTTTTTTCGTTTTGATACCGTCAAGGAAGCCGGAGTTCACCATTTCGCCGTCGCCCGTGTAAGCTTCCTTGGAAATGTCGCCGCCCTTGATAACCTCGATAATATCTATGCCGAATTTCTTTGCGAAATCGTAGTCGCGCTCGTCGTGCGCGGGAACAGCCATAATAGCGCCCGTGCCGTAGCCCATCATAACGTAGTCGGAAATGTAAACGGGGATTTCTTTGCCGTTTGCGGGGTTGATAGCGGCAATGCCGTCTATGCGAACGCCCGTTTTATCTTTAACGAGCTGCGTGCGCTCAAATTCCGTTTTCTTTGCGCACTCTGCCTTGTAAGCCTCAAGCTCATCAAGGTTGTTTATCTTATCTGCGTATTTTTCGATAATGGGGTGCTCGGGTGCGATAACCATGAAGGTTACGCCGAACATCGTGTCGCAACGCGTTGTATAAATTCGAAGAGATTCATCGCAGTTTGTGAGCTTGAATTCAGCGAAAGCGCCTTCGCTTCTGCCTATCCAGTTTTCCTGCTGGAGCTTTACGTTGGGAAGGTAATCTACTTTGTCAAGACCCTGAAGGAGCTTATCTGCGTACTCTGTGATGCGGAGGTACCAAACGTCCTTGGACTT
>JAFTNI010000183.1 GCA_017451975.1 Clostridia bacterium | reverse complement strand
CCGAGCGAGTTAGAGCCGCCGCCAACGCAAGCCGTGATGGCATCGGGCATAATACCCGTCATTTCGAGGAACTGCTCTCTTGCTTCAATACCGATAATAGACTGGAAATCTCTTACCATCTTCGGGAACGGGTGCGGGCCTGCCGCTGTTCCTATGCAGTATATAGCATCCTTATATTCGCTGAGATAAGCTTCGAAAGCCGCGTCGCAAGCCTCTTTAAGGGTTTTAAGGCCCTTCGTTACGGGTATAACATTTGCGCCGAGCATCTTCATGCGTATAACGTTGGGGTGCTGCTTTGCAATATCAACCTCTCCCATGTAAACGTCGCATTCCATACCGAAATATGCCGCTGCAGTTGCTATAGCAACGCCGTGCTGACCTGCGCCTGTTTCAGCGATGATCTTCTTTTTGCCCATATATTTTGCGAGCAAGCCTTCGCCCATGCAATGGTTGAGCTTGTGCGCGCCCGTGTGGTTAAGGTCTTCTCTTTTAAGGTATATCTGGCAGTTGCCGAAAAGCTTGGAAAGTCTTTCGCAGTGGTGAACGGGGGTGGGTCTGCCCTGGAAATCCTTTCTTATTCTGCGGAGCTCGTTTATAAACTGCGCAGAGTGGCAAATTGCCTCGTAAGCTTCGTCTGCTTCCTTGAAAGCCTGGGCAAGCTCATCGGAAATATAAGAGCCGCCGTATTCGCCGAAATAGCCCTCGGCGTTGGGATATTCTTTTAAGTAATTGTCAAAATCTTTGTATTTATTCATGATATTCAAACCTCGCGATGAATGGTATGCTTTAAATTATATACCAAATATCGCACATTTACAAGTCCTTTTTATAAATTATTCCGTCACAAGAGCAATTTTTCTTATATGAGCACAAGCGGTAACGCCCTCTTTTGTTTTTATGGTTACGGTAAGAACCTCGCCGTCCTTCTGGCAAAGAAGATAGATCTTTTCTCCGTTCTTGCCTTCTGCCTTCCATGCGGTTTTATTGTTTTTTCTTATGCTTTCGGCAGAATAGCCATCGTCAAATGCCTGACCGAAAATCAAATTGTCAAAATTATTTTTCTTCAGCGAAAACTTTTTAAGCTCGCCAACCTCAACGGAAACATCCTCGCCGGAAATGCCGATATAGTTGTGCATAAGCTTTGTTTTGCCGTCGATTTTTTCTACTTTATATTTTTCGGTTGGGTTGTATGCCGTATCTGCAAGCATTGCGTAGTATACGGTTTCATCTATTTTATAACTGCCCACCATTTTGTCGAGCGAAACGCCGCAAGCACAAAGGCCGGTTACGCAAAACGCGAGCACAAGCATAAATATTAAAGCTTTTTTCATAATAATATTGTCCTTTCAGTATATGCGCAAAAGAGGCGGACGCCCCTTTTGCGCTTTTTAATTATTCAGAAGTTATTTTTGAAGCATACGGGCTCCAGAAATAGTTGGAAACATAACTGCTGTAGGATGCGGCGGGTACATAGAATTTCGCATCCTTTGCCATGCCGTCGCAAAGCCCCATGCTAAGGTTGTTAACCGTGGTACTATCGGGGTTTTCGGCAAGGATATGCACTTTTTTAAGCGATTGTGCGCCCGCAAACGCGCCGTCCTCTATAGAGGCTATAGTATCTGTTATATAAATTTCAGTAGCCGCAGCGCCGCTGAAGGCGTTTGCCTTGAGGTTATATACTCGCATACCGTTATATACCTTTGGTGTGGTAAGCACCTCCTGCGACTTGCCAAGTTCGGAAAGACCTATGATATTATAGCCTTTAAGCTCGCCGCCAACCTTTCGCTCTGCGAAAACAAAATATTTTTCGTTTTCGTCCGCCTGCGGTGGATCTTCGGGAGTTGTGCCGCCGGGTTCAGATATCTCGGGGTAAATTATAAAGGCATACGGGCTCCAGAAATAGTTTGCAACATACGTATCGTAGGAATCTGCGGGAACATAGAATTTTACATCCTCTGCTATGCCGTCCAAAAGCCCCATTGTCAAGTTATTAACAGTGGT